>JANMOR010000297.1:0-2735 GCA_031369435.1 Chitinophagaceae bacterium | reverse complement strand
GGCGACAGCATCAGCGGTTATTCCTATTCAACCATTTCTACCGGAGATTTTTATGCTGTGTGTGAAGTAAAGGGAATGCTCTTTGAAGGATACATGGTTGTTACAGAAAAGAAAACTCTCTATCAAAACCCTGCTGAGCCGGAAGGTGTTTTGCAAAGTCATATTCTTTTTTTAAGCTCGGGCAATACAGAAGCAACAGGCGAATGGAAACAAACCAATAAAAAAGATTTTCAACTGGCACCACAGCAAGGAAAAACTTTTTTGAAAAAAGAAGATGATCCTTCAAAATCGGGCCTGATAAAAATACTGGAGAAGAAAAACAACATTCAAATTTCTGACCCAACTAAACCTGCTCCCATTATTAACAAAGATTCGGTGAAACTTGCATCAAGACAAAAAGAAATTCTTCAAACAATTACTATTGAAACAGATTCTGTAGTTCTTGAATTGTATGATGACGGCTTGCTTGATGGTGACAGTGTTTCTGTTTTCTCAAACAATAGCTTGCTTTTAAATAAAGTATTGCTGAGTGATAAAGCCATCAAACAAACTATTCTCCTTCCTGTATCAACAGATGGATTGCTGATCAGCATGTTTGCCGAAAACCAGGGAAGCATTCCGCCCAACACAGGCCTGCTCATCATTCGTGAAGGAAAAAAGAAATACGAAATACGGTTCAGTTCCGATACAAAGAAAACAGCAGCCATATTGTTGCGTAGAAAATAAGTTTAAGCAGGTTACATTTGCGCATGAATTCAGAAATCATCAGGCTTACACAATTTTCACATGGTGCAGGTTGCGGTTGCAAAATTGCACCGGCAGTGCTGGAACAGATTCTTCAATCAACACAAACAAATTTTACGGATAAACAGTTACTGGTTGGTAACAGCAGTAAAGATGATGCGGCTGTGTATGATCTCGGTAACGGAACAGCACTCATTTCTACAACAGATTTTTTTACACCCATTGTTGATGATGCGTTTGATTTTGGCCGCATTGCATCTGCCAACGCCATCAGTGATGTATATGCCATGGGCGGCAAACCAATTCTTGCAATAGCCGTATTAGGCTGGCCGGTAGAAAAACTTCCTGCCTCGCTTGCACAGCAGGTTTTGGAAGGAGCAAGAAGCATTTGTAATGAAGCCGGTATTACATTAGCAGGCGGACATAGTATTGATTCACCCGAACCTTTTTTTGGATTAGCAGTAAATGGTATCATCAACACTGCACATCTGAAACAAAACAATACTGCAAACGCCGGCGATCTTTTATTACTCACCAAACCAATTGGCGTAGGTATATTAAGTACAGCAGAAAAAAGAAATGTATTGAAAGTAGAACATAAAGGATTGGCTGCTGCACAAATGATTCAGCTTAATAAAATTGGTGAGGCACTTGGAAAACTGGATGCTGTTACAGCCATGACCGATGTTACAGGTTTTGGGTTGCTTGGTCATTTAATTGAAATGGCTGAAGGGAGTAATGTAAGCGCAGAGCTGAATTACAGTAAGATTCCTTTTTTGGAACCCGCTAAAGAATATCTCGCCCAACGTATTGTACCCGATGCTACTTACCGTAACTGGAACAGCTACAGCAGTAAAGTGTCTTTTGGAACAGGTGTGAATGTAATGGAAGCGTTTAACCTCTTACCCGATCCGCAAACCAATGGCGGGTTATTGATTGCAGTAAAAGAAGAGCATCTTGCTGAAGTGCAGGACTTATTGCAACAACAGAACCTGGCTGCATTTACCAACCCAATCGGAAAACTTATACCCAAAGCAGAGAAATTGATACAGGTATTGGTTTGATGGCTTGCAAAAGCAGTGTGCAGTAGCTATATTAGATTGTTCTTTCACACTAAACCAACTTTCATATGGACACAAAAACTGCTTCATGGGTAAGTTATCTCTGGTGGATCGGCTGGATCATATCATTGGTAACAAGTAACAACACTTCGCCCAAACCTCCGTTGCTGGTGTTTCATTTAAGGCAATCGCTTGGATTACTGGTTATCGGTACTGCCTTATGGATTTTGAACTGGATGTTGATTTTTAGTTTTGCCGGATGGTACTGGATCTATATGATTCTCTCCGTCGGGCTTTTAGTTTTGTGGATCCTTGGCTTAATTGCAGCTACACAGGGAGAAGAAAAACCTGTTCCTGTGCTGGGGCCGCTGTTTCAACAATGGTTTCAATTTATTAAATAAGTTTCCTGATGCTCCGTCAGGCGATAGCGTCAGGCGGATTTTAAAAGCTTGTCGATTCGTTCGGCAAGCTTTTTATCTTTCTCGGTAACAATATCACCAGCATCATGTGTGCTGAGCCAGATCTCTACTTTGTTATATACATTGGTCCATAACGGATGATGATTCATCTTTTCTGCTTCAATGGCCACACGGGTCATAAATGCAAACGCTTCAGAAAAATTGCTGAACTCAAATTTTTGATAGAGTGTATTGTTTGTTTCTGTCCACATATAAAAATGATTTGAAGATTACTATTAGTTTACCGGGCATTGCTGCTATAAACATTCTATACTATTAACAGCCTTCTTACTTCATACCTCTTACCACTTTCTTCTTACCTCATACCTCTTACCTCACAGTATCAAATGCTGTTTATGTTTAATTTTTTCATTGGTTAATTCAACCACCAACTGAACGCCCTGTATATTTCTGATGCCTGCAATGAATTCTTTTTCTTCTTCTTTACCCGGCAAGTCGCCCTTGGTTAATA
>JANMOR010000291.1:0-2723 GCA_031369435.1 Chitinophagaceae bacterium | reverse complement strand
GCTGTTCCAAGTTGCGAGGCGGATCAATGGAATCATTGTTGTATCACCATGTCCACCAACAACCACTGCATTCAAATCAGAAGGTGAACATCCCAAATGCTGACTCAGTTGATATTTAAAACGGCTGCTGTCTAATGTGCCGCCCATTCCAATTATTCTGTTCTTTGGTAAACCTGTAGAAGTTAATGCCAGGAAAGTCATGGTATCCATTGGGTTGCTGATCACAATAATGATCGCATCAGGAGAGTGTTTTAAAATATTTTCACATACACCTTTTACAATTCCTGCATTTACACCAATCAGTTCTTCACGAGTCATGCCGGGCTTACGTGGCAACCCCGATGTAATAACAACCACATCGCTGTTAGCTGTTTTGCTGTAGTCATTTGTGCTGCCAACGATCTTTGTATCAAAACCAAGCAATGTGGCCGTTTGCATCATATCCTGTGCTTTCCCTTCGGCAATACCTTCTTTAATATCTAATAAAACAAGTTCAGAGCATAATTCTTTACGGGCAATATTATCGGCACAGGTTGCACCTACAGCACCGGCACCTACAACAGTAACTTTCATGAAACATCAATTTATTAAGTGAAGAAATTTTTTTAGTGGCCAACCTTCAACATGGATTCGGATGGCAGGCGCAAAGGTATTGGACAGGTGGCAGAATGTCAAAACAAGGAATTACTATCTTTAAACGAACGAAAAAACTCTTTATATGATTATTCTGTATTTTATTCTTGGCCTTATTGCACTTTTTTTGCTGTTGGCAGCCATATTGCCGGGCCAATACCTGGTAGAAAAATGCATTGTAATTAACCGTCCTGCTGCAGAAGTGTATAATAAAGTTGCTGATCTTAACTATTACAGTCAATGGAATCCATGGCAGAAAACTGATCCAGATGCAAAATCTGTCATTGATGGTAGTCCCATGCAGGTTGGTCATAAATATCAGTGGAATGGAAAGAAGGTAGGAGAAGGTAGCCTCACAGTTCGATCGGTTTTACCCGGCAAGGCTGTAAATTTTGATCTGGAATTTTTAAAACCATTTAAATCGAAAGCATTTGACGCCTGGGACTTTAGTGAAACGGAAGAGGGAACGAAAGTTACCTGGCGCAACAGTGGTGAATTTCCTTTCCCGGTTGCCAGGCTAATGGGACCATCTATTTCAAAGCAACTCAATAAACAATTTGAAGAAGGACTCAATAATTTGAAGGAAATGTGCGAAAAGTAAGAATTGATAGATAGATCATCGAAAAGCCAATCAATACAATTGGTTTTTTTTTGTACTTTATTTTGAATGGAAAAAATAAATTTGTCGGTCTACGAAATATCCGTAGATTTACGAAAAATTCGTAGTTATGCCGGAAAAACTTACAACACAGGAAGAAGAAGCCATGCAGGCCGTATGGCGGAATGGGGAAGGAAACGTAAAAGCTTTTTTAGATAACCTTGACATAGATATTCCTTATACCACTTTGGCATCAACCATTAAGAATCTTGAAAAGAAAGGATTTCTTGCAAGCAGGTTAGTGGGCAATGCTTATTTGTACAAGCCCGCTATTTCTGAAGAAGAGTACAAAAAGAAATTTATGAATGGGTTTGTAAAAGAGTATTTCGAAAACTCTTACAAAGAGCTGGTGAATTTTTTTGTAGAACAGAAAAAATTATCACCAAAGGAACTGAAAGAAATTGTAGAGATGATTGAAGGGAAGAAGTGATTGAAAATGCAGTCATTTTCAAATTATCAAATCACCAAATTATCAAATTAGTATGCCATTAATATTTGAATATCTTTTAAAAGTTTCCATTGCACTGGCAGTTGTGTATTTATTTTACCAGTTGCTGTTGCGCCGTTTAACTTTTTATAACTGGAACAGATGGTACCTGCTGGGGTATAGTGTACTTAGTTTTATTATCCCCTTTCTGAATATTACTGACTTCCTGTTTAAACATGAGCTCCAGCAAAATAATTTTGTGCAGTGGATTCCGGCTTTTACACAACTGCAATTAAATCCAAAGGGCATTGTTTGGAATGCCTGGACAATTGCATTCCTGGTTTTTGCAACAGGTGCCTTGATCATGGCCATTCGTGTTCTTTTGCAATTGATTTCTTTAAACAGAATAAAAAACAAAGCAACCTTATTGAATGCTGACGATGTAAAACTGTATCATGTATCAGAAAGCATTGTACCTTTTTCCTTTCATAATGCTATTTATGTTAACAGCGAATTGCATACAGAAGCTGAGATGCAGGAAATCATCCGTCATGAATTTGTACATGTAAAACAAAAACACAGCATTGATATTCTGCTGGCAGAATTGTTATGTATTATTTTATGGTTCAACCCCGTTGCCTGGTTCATCCGTAAATCCATCCGGCAAAATCTTGAATTTATTGCCGATCAAAAAGTACTGGAAGAAGGATTGGATAAAAAACAATACCAGTACCTATTGCTGAAAGTGGTTGGTAATAACCAATACAGCATTACACCTAAGTTTAATTTCTCATCACTAAAAAACCGAATCATCATGATGAATCAAAATCAATCGGCCCGTGTACAGGCCATCCGTTTCTTATTTGTATTGCCGTTGATAGCAGTTTTATTACTTGCTTTCAGGGAAGTAAGGGAGAACAGGATATTCACAGGAAGTAAAGTGCAGGTAACAGATACTATTGCACCACCTCCACCACCGGCACTACCTGCAGGCATCGAATCAAT
>JANMOR010000286.1:0-9652 GCA_031369435.1 Chitinophagaceae bacterium | reverse complement strand
ATGCTGTCGGTTTTTGTTTCTGCGTCTTTGCTGAAAACAGCGGTCCATGTAAAACGGTTGCCATTTGCATCATCACCAATACCACTCCATAATTTATCATTGGCAATACCACTGAGGCGAATATTATTTCTGCTTCCTTTTACTTCAGGGAAATTTAATTTCACTTGTTTGCCATCAAATGTAAAACGACCAATAACTGTATCTTTCGAAATAACACTTGCAGTATTACTGCTCTTTACATCCAATGTGTAATTCTTAGCGCCACCTGGCGTATTAACAGTTAAGTTATAAATGCCTTTTACATCATTCCATAATTCTTCTTTTACTGCATATTTTTCACCCTGCACCCAGTTTTGATAGATGATCGTTTTTTCAGAAAAGATGGGACCGCTTGTAATTAAAAAGTTAGCGATCTTACCAGCATCTAAACTTCCTACCATCTCATATACACCTAGTACTGTTGCAGGGTTTTTTGTTAATGCTTCAAAAGCCTTGCTTTCGCTTAAGCCATAATCAATGGCTTTGCGGAGATTGGCAAGAAATTGTTTTACATCACGCAAATCGGAGCTTGTTAAGCAAAAGTTGATACCTGCTTTTTCAAACATGCCTGCATTGGCCGGAGCCATTTCCCAATGTTTCATATCTGTTAATGCAACAAACCTTGCATCATGCGGATCTTCAATATCCATTGCAGCGGGATAATTCAGCGAAAGAATGAAGGTTGCTTTGGTGCCAGCCATTTCATTGATGCGTTGGTATTCATTACCACCTGCTTTAATAATGTACTGCACAGCAAATTCATCACCAATCCTGTCGGCCCTCACTACACTCCATTTATCTGTAGCTTCAAAAATCTGAGGGAGGTTCTGTTGTTCGTTCCAAAACTTCAGTGTTAAGTTTACTCCTTCGGCTAATGGATTATTCTTATACCATTGTGCATCAAGATAGCTTTGACGCAGCAATGCAATACTACCCATAACCGATTGCGGATAGGTTTGTGTAGAACTTCCTTTGCTGAATGAATAATGAGCAGAGGCTTTTTCTTTCAAAACCACTTTATTTTCTTTTTCATTGGCAAGTGATACAAATACACCGGTTCCTCTTGCAATACCATCACGCTGATGAGTAAGCACAGAACCAAATCCGCTTTCACGCAAATTTTTTCCTTTGGTATCATCTGCTGTAAAAATGCCGGCAGCATTTACATCAGTGCGGATGGCCTGGTTCCAGCCAAAAGGTCCTTTTTGATTGGTTGTTAGCTGAGCCGGGGCATTGAAATTGAAACCGCCTTGTGTACGTTGAATAACGGGCATGCCATAATCAGCATACAGATCAATAAAAGAAGGATAAATGTACTTTCCCTTACAATCAACTGTTACCGCATCGGCAGGAACAGCAATATTGGTTCCTACAGCGGTAATTTTGCCATCTTTTATTACAAGTGTTGCATTACTCAGGGTACTGGAACCATCTTTTACAATGGTAGCATTAATAAAAGCATAAGAGCCGCTCCTGTTATCGGCCACACCATTTACAGGATAAGTTTCCTGTGCCCTGGTTAAAGCTGTACAAAGCAATAGCCAGGTAAATAAGACTAATCTTCTCATGTTGCAGTTGATTTTTATGAAATGAGCAATTAAGGTAAGTGAAAATTTATTTTTGAAAAAGAAGATTGGATGAACGGAAATAAGAGATGCTGCAAGATTGCGGGAGCCACGATTTTACAAATGTTTTTTTATTTCGATCAGGTACTAACGCCATCGTGTTTTTACCGGTATTTATGTTTCCCTATAAACCGCCTGCATTGTTTTGACTATAAACCGTAAATAATATGGCCTGTAAAAGGTATTTTATACTACAAATAGCTAAGTGTTTTATTTTACTTTTGCATATATCCAATATTAGTTGAATACTTTGAATCATATACCTGAAATCTTTACAAACTCAACCCGGTTTTACTATACGCTGGTAAACGAAAACGGCGGTTATATAGCTGCTAATGATCACTTCCTTCAAAAATTCGGGATCAAAGAGAGCGATCTTGAAGGAAAATCAACATTAAGCATCATTCACCCGGATGACAGGGAGAATTGTATTAATGCAGTAAGATGGTGTTTTTCAAATCCCGCCAAACCATATTTAATTGATTTAAGGAAACAACAGGCAGGTGGTGAACACCAGTGTGGCCGATGGGAGCTTTCGGCTGTTCAGCACCCTCAAGAGGATGTTTTGTGTTTGCAATGTATGGGGTATGATATCACCAATGAAGTAGTAAGTATTCAAGAAGCATCAACTTATAAACAGGAAGTACTTGTAAAAGATGAAATGTTTGAGTACCTTTTATCTAACAGCATTGATGTTATTTTACTTACCGATCAATCAAACCTTATCACCTATTGCTCTTCAAATATTAAAACTGTATTGGGCTACGAGCCACAGGAAATAATCGGACAGAACGGTTTTTCATTTGTTCATCCTGATGACCTGCAACTTTCAATCAATGCTTTTGAAGAAGAATTTAAATTTCCTGCTGAAAATCATGCAGTAGATATTCGTTTTCGAAAAAAAGACGGAACCTGGCTCTGGACAGAGGCCAAAGGAAAAAACCTGTTTCATAATCCATTGGTGAAAGCCATGCTGATCAACCTCAATGATATTTCATTACGCAAACAGGCTGAACAGGATCTTGCCAAAAGTGAAATCAGGTATAAATCTTTTTTTCAAAAGCTTCCTCTGCCTTTGTTTGTTGTAGGGATGGATCATCAGAAGCTGATAGATGTAAATGATCATGCTATTGAAAAGTACGGCTATTCAAAAAAAGAATTTCAGGAACTCACTTTTTTTGATCTGTTGAGTGAAAAAATAACCTGTGATCAGCTTGCTGCAACTTCAGCAAACGGACAAGTATTAAAACATCAAACAAAAAATGGTGATACATTTTTTGCAACTATAGAAAAAAGAGCTATTGAATATGCTGACATCAGCAGCTTATTGCTGGTTGTTACAGATGTTACAGAAGCTAAACGAATGCAGGAAGAAAATCAGTTGGGATATGATGTTTCAGAAATATTGATTCAACCCAATTCTTTACTGGAGAATTTATCCGCGGCTATAAAACGAATCAGGGTATTTGCCGGATGGGACCTTGCAGAATTATGGACACCCAATTATGATGAAGTCATGATCAGAAAAATGGTAACGGATTTTGACAACAGTGATCCTGAAAACCGCCTTGAAAAATTCCTGGCTGCATCGGGTGAACTTTCATTTACCATTGATGATTTTAAAAATGTTCCTTCTTATCATACACTGAAACCTTATTGGATTGAAAACCTGGAAGGTGGACCGGTTTATCAAAGAAGAGATCTGGCTCTGAAGTTTGGTATAAAATCTACACTTGCTGTTCCCATCATAAATAACGGAAAAGTTATTTCTTTCCTTATTTTCCACAGCTTCCAATCAAAACCATTTAATCAGGCAGATGCTAATTTACTGTCAGTAGCAGGAAACCTGTTGGGTGCAGAAATTGAAAAAAGAAAAAACGACCTGGTGTTGGATCGGTTTTTCAGTATCAGCAGCGATATCTTAACCATTGCCGGTTTGGATGGAAAGTATAAAAGAGTAAACAAGGCTTTTGAAGAATTTTCAGGGTTTACCCAGGAAGAAGCAAAATATATTCACCCGCTCAGTTATGTGCATGAAGATGATAAAAGCATGGTTCTGGAAAAATTAAAGGAACTCAGCAATGGTAATGCTGTGCCCTATTTTGAAAACAGGATGATCACAAAATCAGGTGAAGTGAAATGGGTTGCATGGACAGCAACTTCACTTATCAAGGAAGGGATGGTCATTGCATCGCACCGGGATATTACTCCGCAGAAAAAAGCTGCAGAAGAAATAAAAATGAGCAATGAACGATATGAACTCATTAAAAAAGCGGCAAATGAAGCTATCTGGGATTATGATCTCATCAATCAAACCATTACCAGGAGTTTAGGTTACAAGGTATTGTTTGGTTATGATACAGATAAAGAACATGCAGGGCTTAGTTTTTGGGAATCAAAAATACATCCTGCAGACAGGGCAAGGGTAATGCATATGCTCAATGATTTCTTTGCACTGAAAGATGCACCACACTGGCAATGTGAATACCGCTTTCAACGTCTTGATGGTTCCTATGCTTATGTGGCCGATCAGGGATACCTGATTTTTGATAAAGCCAATAACCCCATTAGAATGGTAGGGTCGATGCAGGATATTACAGAACAAAAAGAGTTTGCAGAAAAGTTAAAGATCAGTAACGAACGGTATGAACTTGTAACAAAAGCTACCAATGAAGCCATTTGGGATCTTGATCTTATCAGCAATCAATTAACATGGAGCGAAGGATACAAGATTTTATTCGGACACGATTTTGATGATGCAAAAAATGGAATTGATTTCTGGGAAGAAAATATTCACAACGATGAAAAGAAAGAAGTGATAAAGAGTTTCAATAGCTTTTTATTACAGCATGATACTCCTTTCTGGACACACGAATACAGGTTTAAACGTAAAGACGGTAGTTATGCTTCTGTGCTGGATAAAGGGTATCTCATATTTGATTTTGAAAATAAACCAGTTCGAATGGTTGGTGCCATGCAGGATATTTCTGAACGGAAAAAATTAGAGCAGGAATTTTTACTGAAAGAGCGGAACAGGCAGAACCTGATTGCACAAGCTGCCATCTCTGCACAGGAAAAAGAACGGGCAGAAATTGGGAAAGAATTGCATGACAATGTAAGCCAGTTACTCACTACCACCAAGCTCTATCTTGAAATGCTGCGGCAAAAACTGGATGATCCAGTTGATTTGATTGACAGGGGCACTAAACATATTAATACAGTTATCACCGAGATCAGGAATTTATCCCGTTCACTTGTTCCAACAAGTATAACTGATCTGGGTTTAATTGCTTCAATTAATGACCTGATTGAAAGTATTGAGGCACTGGGAAGTATTGATATTCATTTTTATTCTGATCCGGATGTTGAACATAAAATGGATGAAAGCTTAAAACTAACGTTCTACAGAATTTTACAGGAGCAATTGAATAATATTGTGAAACATGCTAATGCCAGTGAAGTTTCAATTGAGCTTTTTGAAGAAAGTAATTGTATCAATTTAATTGTAGATGACAATGGAAAAGGTTTCGATATCAACCTCATTAAAAAAGGCATGGGTCTCGAAAATATAAAAAACAGAACCACTCTTCAAAATGGCACTGTTGAAATCATTACATATCCCCGCAAAGGATGCAAAATAAAAATTCAAATTCCACTTAATAATTAAAACATCTATCATGGAAAAAATTTCAGTACTAATCGCCGACGACCATAAACTCATTCGAGAAACATGGAGCTTTATTTTAAACAGTGATGCAAGATTTACCGTTATTGCCCAATGCAGTAATGGGGAAGAAGCTATTGAAATGGCTCAGAAACTTCGCCCGAAAATTGCGCTGCTCGATATCAATATGTCGCCAATCAATGGAATAGAAGCAACGGAGCAGATCCGTAAATTTTCACCATCCACCAAGATCATTGGAGTATCTATGCATTCCCAACCGGCCTATGTAAAAAAATTACTCAAGCTGGGTGCTATGGGGTATGTAACTAAAAACTCACCACAGCATGAAATGTTTGAGGCTATTATTGAAGTGAATAACGGAAAGCGGTTTATCTGCAGCGAGGTAAAAACGATCTTATCTGAACAGGTTTTTGAAGAAGATAATGCTACAGGTGCCAATACACTTTCATCACGTGAGCTGGATGTAATTAAACATATTAAAGATGGAATGTCTTCAAAAGAAATTGCAACCCAACTGAGCATTTCATTGAAAACAGTGGAAGTTCACCGCCATAATATTCTTAAAAAATTAAACCTCAAAAACAGCGCAGCATTGGTAAATTATATCAATGAGTCTGGTTTAGTGATTTAAGCCTTGCAATTGTTTGTATTGATGATGAGGGGCGTTGCTATACGTCCCTTTTTTTATCAGCAGCAGATATGGAATGCTTTTATTAATTTCACCCGCAATAAATCAAGCATCATGGCAGTTCGGATATTTATTACCGGCGGAACATTTGATAAAGAGTATAACGAAATTACAGGACAACTTTATTTCAACAACACACATATGCAGGAACTGCTGGAAAAGGGTCGTTGCCGTGTACCTGTTGAAATCAGAACGCTCATGATGGTCGACAGTTTGGAAATGACAGATGAGGACCGTGATCTTATCGTTCATCAATGTATCCAATGCGATGAAAATAAAATCGTAATTACACATGGAACTGATACCATGACGGATACTGCAAAGGTGCTTGCAGAAAAAGTAAAAGATAAAACCATTGTACTTACAGGTGCCATGATCCCCATCAAGTTTGGTAGTAGTGATGGTCTCTTTAACCTGGGCAGCGCATTGGCTTTTGCACAATCATTACCACATGGTGTTTATGTAGCCATGAACGGACGCTTTTTTCATTGGGATAATGTGCGTAAAAACAAACAGACGGGCATGTTTGAAGAAGTGAAATAACAGGCCCCTGTTAAAATTGAACAGGAGCCTCATTTATTTATTTTGAAACTTTGAATTCATTACGTTGAAAAAACTCTACTTCATCATCAAACTTTACCAGCTTTGTAATGATCAGTTGTGATTTATTCAACAGGATCACCTGCCTGAACATACAGGATTTCTGATCATTACCGTCTTTGCCTCTTTCTTCCAATACAATTTTCAATGAGCCATCGGACAATATTGTTTTTTCAATCACTTTACCTGCATTGATCATTCGGCCATCATGACTCAAAGCATAGTCTTCGTTTTTACCGGCATTTGGTTCCTGTGAATAGTTGAAACGTAATGACCAACTCCTTTCATCTTTCATTCTGATAGTAATGTTCACCAATATACTTTCCTGTCCTCCGGAGGTATAATCTTTATAAGTTAAGGTTCCTTTCCATTCGCCGGTGAATGCTGTAAGATCAGCAGCTGTTACAATGGGTTCGTTTTTTGTTTTATTGAAGGAACTTGTTGTGATGAGTAATAGCATCATTGCAGCAGGAACGAAAGAAGATGGTTTAATGCCAACTGCATTTCGTTTCATGATCCATTCATCAACTGCATACCGGCCACTTCCTGCTGCAGTAATCACAACAAAGCACCAGAAAAATAATTGCTGGTAATACATACTTAACATCGGCATGGGATTATCATACCAAACAAAGGAGATGATGAAGAATTGAAAGGCTAATTGCAATGCAGAGAACCTTGTAAAAAAACCAATAGCGATACAAAACCCGCCAACAAATTCCCCCCATGAAGCTACGGCAGCCCAAAATGAAGGCGATGGAAATGTAAAACCAAGATCCCGTACCTGGTCAACAAACCAGCCGGGTGCTGCAATGTCTTTCATCTTTGGAAAGCCAGCGCCAATGGCAATGGATAAACCAACATAGATCCTGAATAATGCCCAGGTAATATTAAATGCTTTGTTGCCGTGCATACTGCTGCCGAAAAAAAGTTGTTTCATACAATTGTTTTAGAAATGATTGATGAACAAAATTGAGCAACAGTAAACCGGCAATCGCCTCAGCTTATGATTTGAGACAAGTTCAAAAGGATCAAATGATAAGATAAGGCTACTTTGAGTTGTTTGCCAGCCATTGTTTGGGGCTCAACCCTGTTTGCTTTTTAAACGCCCGGTTAAAAGTGGCTTTAGAGTTGAAGCCACAATCGTATGCAATGCCCAGCAGGGTTTGGTTTTTCTGTTCGCCAACCTTTAATAAATCAATTACTGCGTGAACACGGTACTCATTTACAAAATCATTAAAGTTTAAACCAAATCCCTGGTTGATCACTTTGCTGAGCACTGAAGTGTTGGTAGATAGTTTTTTTGCAAGTTGAGAAAGCGTTAACTCAGCATCTTCATACAATTTATCCTGCTGCATGGATGTTGTTACTTTTTCTTTCCATTGTAAGAGATAAGAAGCGGGTTGCTGTTCTTCTGATACAAGTTCAAACTCTGCATCCTGCATCTCCGGTTCAGGTGATGGCAACAAAACCTTCGATTGATATTGTAATAATAACTGAGGTTGAAATAGTAATTTTCGTAAAGGCATATTCACTGCACTGTAACCATTGATAGCGATGTAATACACAACTAATGCAAAAGCAAAGAAATAATACCAGGAACCGACATAATCCAATTGCTTAAAGGCAGGAATTAAATTCAACAGTTCTTCAATTAAAGGAAGTATTGTAAGAATACCAAACGCAACGAGGAAATTTCTTAACCAGCCGAGACCGGCAATATCAGAAAAGGAGTATTCAAAAAATGTATAGCGTTTGTATTTCCTGTAATAACTGATAGATAAAAGCAAATAAATAATAATGCTGATCTTTTGCAGAAGCTGATACCATCCATCAAAATCAGGATCGCTGTCCCCATTCATGAGATAGTATTTTTTTACAACCAGCTTGTCAACTATTACAACAACAATGCACCAGAGTAAGTATAAAAAACCAGGAATAAAATGCAACCAGTCTTTTTGATGTAATCGGAAATGAAAATTGGTAATACTTTTTACATATAAGTATAACAAAGGGCCAATGAATAAACCATGAACAAATGGAGTATAAAAAAGAATTTCCCTGTAAACCGGGTTGCCCGTATAATACCAACCTGCAAAACCTGTCATCCACGGTATAACGTATAAAGCTGCCAGCAGTAAGAACGTTCCAAGTAATTGGTCGGATGTGCTCTCCTGTTTCAACCCTCTTCGCCACAGCATAAAACTGTACACCAGGATATGTACAAAAAAGATGAGCAGGAGAGAACTGTATAAATTGAAATCAAACAGCATAAAAAGAATGTTTACTGCAAGGCTTTGTTTGCAGTAAACATTCAACAATAGTAATTTGTTTAATCTTTCTTCTCTAAAGTTGGATAACTGATACCCAACTGCTCTAAATAGGTATTATATTTAGAAGGATCGTAATAATATTTCTTCAACTGCGGCCTGAATTGCTCCATAATTTTTGTGTTGAGAAATATAGCCGGAGGCGTATTCTTTTCTACAAATGGAATATACTTCGTGTCTTTTGTCTGCACATTGTTGTGATAGTCCCACGCATCAGTAATGATCTTTGGATTGGTGAGCATATCAATCAATGTCGATGCAAGTACTTTGCTTCCATTCACCACACCTTTATGTGCAATAGGAGTTGCCATTGCAATACCATCGGCCCAGTTATGACCAGGTGTGCCGGGAATATTAGAAGGATAACGCAATACAACAGTTGGAACATTCCATGCAATATCTGCAATATCATCACTGCCCGCTCCCCATGAGAATTGTACAGGGCCGCTTAATGTATCAAGCTTTATAGCTAAACCGTCAATTACATTTCCACGTTGATCTTTTTTTGGAGCACTCACTAATTTTTGTACAGCTCTTGCCAATGCCTGATCATCATTAGTCCAAACAGGTAAGCCAACGGTTTTAATATTCTTATACATGGCTTCAGCAATCGACTTATTAAAATGCCCTGGCCATGCGGTGCCGAGTAAACGATGTTTGACTGTTGTGTTCGTCATCATTGCTG
>JANMOR010000267.1:0-1910 GCA_031369435.1 Chitinophagaceae bacterium | reverse complement strand
CGAAGCACTCATTCCTTCATGATGATAAGGTGGCTCGTTACAGTTTTCCTTTACCTGGTATTCAATATTTTCTGCAATTGCTTTTACCTGTATGTTGCTGCTTGCTTCGCAAATGATAAAGAAATCAGCAACAGCTTCAGGTATCTTCCGCAAGTCGAGACTTACGATATGTTCGCCTTTTTTCTCCTGTATTGCTTTCAGGATCGTCTTAAATAATTTGCTGTTTCGGTTAATGCGGGGGAAAGCCTTTGTTTCTTTATTCTTGGGTGCTGACAGGGATAGTGTGCTCAATCGCTTGTTTGTTTAATGAAAAAATCTGTTTTTTAAAACCAGCCGCTGGCGGCTTAGTTTACATTTCTTTAATTTGCCCAAAAATAATCAATCTTCATCAACCTTGCCTCTTAAAAAATCAGATACTTCGTGGATTGAACTGGACACGGTGGACAGTACCAACAACTATGCCATGGGGCTGATACATGCAGGAGTGGCACAGCATGGAACCGTTGTATTTACCCATCATCAAACAAGGGGCAAAGGTCAGCGTGGTAAAGTTTGGGAAACCATGAGGGGTGCGAACCTCAGTTTTTCCATTATTGTTCAGCCTCATTTTCTCTTACCTGCACAAGCTTTTCAGTTATTGGCTACAGTTGCAGTGTCAATCCGCAATGTGTTGTATGAAAAAATGGGTGATGAAACAAAAATCAAATGGCCCAATGATCTTTACTGGCGTGACAGAAAGACAGGGGGCATCCTCATTGAAAATGTATTTCGTGGTGCACAATGGCAATGGGCTGTTATTGGAATTGGTATCAATATCAATCAAACCGATTTCTCTCATGTACAAAATGCTGTATCCATGAAACAGGTTACCGGGAACGAAACAGATGTAAAACAACTGGCTGAAGAGATCAATGACAACCTAATGACCTCCTTACAAGCACTCGAAAAAAATGGTTTTGCTGATTTCTATACGCAATACACACAACAATTGTATAAGCTTGGTGAAACGGTGAGGTTGAAAAAAGTCAACAGGAGTTTTGAAACAAAGATCAATACAGTTAATGAGCAGGGGCAGCTGGTTACCGGGTTTGATGTGGAAGAATATTTTGATTTTGGTGAGGTGGAATGGATGATTTGAAAATTAATCATTTTTTGAGATGCTCACTTTTCCACCCAAGCCTTTCGAATCTTACCTTTGCCACACTTCAAAAAAAAACACAAATGAAAATAGCTGTAGCAAAAGGTGATGGAATAGGACCGGAAATTATGGAAGCCGTGCTCAACATTTTTAAAGCCAATCATGTTCCGCTGGACTATGAATTTGTAGATATGGGTAAGTGGGTTTTCGATAAAGGATTTAATAACGGTATGACTCCTGAAGCGAAAGAAGCCATTGAACGATTGGGTTTACTGTTTAAAGGACCTATGGAAACTCCTAAAGGAAAAGGTGTAAAAAGCATTAATGTAACAGCCCGTAAAACCTGGAACACATATGCTAATAAAAGAGCTTTTCAAACATTGCATGGTGTAGATACTGTTTTCAGCAAAGCCGGTATCCTTATTGATATTACTGTTGTAAGAGAAAATATTGAAGATACTTACGGAGGTATTGAACACATGTTAACTCATGATGTTGCTTTGAGCCGTCGTTTTATTACACGTCCCGGCAGTATGCAGGTGATCCGTTATGCATTTGAAATGGCCCGTCAGCAAAAAGCCAAACGTATTACCTGTGGTCATAAGGCCAATATCATGAAGATCACTGATGGTTTGTTCCTGGAAGTTTTTCATGAGGTGGCCAAAGAATATCCTGAACTGAAGGCCGATGATATTATTGTGGATGACCTCTGTATGAAACTGGTTACACGACCTGATTTGTTTGATGTATTAGTGCTTACCAATTTGCAGGG
>JANMOR010000249.1:0-6893 GCA_031369435.1 Chitinophagaceae bacterium | reverse complement strand
CCTGTTCCTCCAATTACTTTTGAAGCAATAAAAGCAACTGTTTCATATTTACCAGTGCCTACACGACGTTGAACTTCGAAACCAGCGTTTTCAACTTCCTGGAAGGTTTCCCATGTAAGAGAAACTTTACCACTTTTGTTGTTTGCATTGAAACTTCCTAATACCACTGGCAAAGGACCTTGAGGAGTTAAATTACAAGTATAACCTACCTCACCTGGATCTTGAACTTGATCAGCATCTGTGTCAATAAAGTAGTTAACAATTAAATTACCTGCAGGGCCGAGGTTGCTAGACTGAAAACCATAGGTTACTTCAGTGTTATTTTTCTTAAAAACCGGGGTTCCGGAAATTACAGCAGAGTTACCAGTACCTACTTCAGTAATGGTTGAGACATAAAGCAAGGGGTTAACAGGAGTTGCAAAGGTGAATGTAATGTTACCGGCAGTTCCACCACCATTACCATTGTTACGTTTAAAACTAATTGGACACTGATTTGTTTGAGCGAACATGCTCGTTGCTACGCATAGAACTACTAATGAGAGTAAAAACTTCTTCATAAAAAAGGTTTAGAGGTAAAAAAAATAAATAGTCAGTTCAAAGGATACCTTTTGAAAAAGCAATTCAATGGAGGATATAGTAATTAATGATTCTGTTGCCAGAATGAGCTGATCAAAGGAAGATGGACAGTATTAACCAGAAAAAATTAATTTCTAAATTGAAAATTGGATTGTTCGGATGAACGGATTTAGATTGGGTTTCACGGATGGTGGAGAGTGATATTGCGAATATAGGATTGTTTCGTTACTATCAAAGTTTTGTCGAAATATTTTTTTAATTAGTATCAATCAACATTTGAAATCTACCTAAAAGCTAATGTAACAATTACTATAATTATTAATGCGATCATTTACTCTACAGCTTCTGCTTTGCCCATAAAAAAGCCAAATCAAACTGTTCCTGCTGGCTGATTTCAGTATTATCCAGAATGATTGCATCATCGGCTTTTTTTAAAGGACTGATCATGCGATGAGAATCAATATAGTCTCTCATTTCAAGGTTAGCCATCACTTCTTCAATCTGTATATTTGGATTTTTGGCATACATTTCTTTATACCTTCTTTCTACCCGTACAGCAATATCAGCTGTCATAAATATTTTTAATTCTGCTTCAGGAAAAACTGTTGTACCAATATCCCTGCCATCCATTACAATTCCTTTAGCAGCTCCCATTTTCCGTTGTTCAATTACAGCAAACTCTCTTACCTTTTCAATGGCCGATACTTCGCTTACTTTTTCTGCTACCAATAAATCTCTGATCACATATTCCACATTTTCCCCATTTAAATAAATCTCTGATTGACTTGCATTGTAATTTGGCTGAAATTCAAGTGTAATATTATTCAGTCCCTCTGCTACTTCATCCTCATTTGTCCAATCAATATGATTTCTCAAAAAAAATAATGTTATGGCCCTGTACATAGCACCACTGTCGATATAAACATATCCTAACTCTTTTGCCAACTGTTTGGCTAAAGTACTTTTTCCGCAGCTCGACCATCCGTCTATAGCAATGATAATTTTTCGCATAAGATTCAAAAAAACAAAACTAAAATAAAAACCCCGCTTTAAGAGCGGGGTTTACTTTTAACTTTTACATCTATGCTTCGGATGACTTTGCAGATTTTTTTGTCTTTTCTTTAAAAATGAATTTGATCTTTTGATTTTCTTTGTCAACATCAGCTACCAAAACATCTCCTTCTTTAATATGCATACTTAAAATCTCTTCAGCTAAAGGATCTTCAAGATACTTTTGAATAGCCCTGTGAAGTGGCCTTGCACCAAACTGTGCATCATATCCTTTTTCAGTAATGAACTCTTTTGCGTCTTCTGTAAGTTCCATGCTAAAGCCAAGATTTTTCAGTCTTACACTTACACCCTTCATTAAGATATCTATGATCCGGAAGATATGATCTTTAGAGAGTGCATTAAAGATCATCACATCATCAATCCTGTTCAAAAACTCAGGTGAAAAAGTTTTCTTCAATGCTTTTTCAATCACCGCCTTATTATTCTCTTCTGCATTTTGCATTCTTGTTGCAGTTGCAAAACCAACACCTTCGCCAAAATCTTTTAACTGGCGTACACCAATATTAGAAGTCATGATGATGAGTGTATTCTTGAAATCAACTTTACGGCCTAAGCCATCTGTCAATTGTCCATCATCCAGTACCTGGAGCAAAATGTTATAAATATCCGGATGTGCTTTTTCAATTTCATCAAGTAATACAACTGAATATGGCTTGCGGCGTACCCGTTCTGTTAACTGACCCCCTTCTTCATAACCAACATAACCCGGAGGTGCACCAATTAAACGGCTCACTGTGAATTTCTCCATATACTCACTCATGTCAATACGAATCAATGCATCATCGCTATCAAACATATAACGGGCCAGGGCACGTGCCAATTCTGTTTTACCAACACCAGTGGGGCCAAGGAAAATAAAAGTGCCGATGGGCTTCTTGGGATCTTTCAAACCAACCCTGTTTCTTTGAATAGCTTTTACCACTTTGCTGATGGCTTCTTCCTGTCCAATAACTGCGCCCTGCAAATCATCAGCCATCCTGCGGAGCTTGTCTGTTTCTGCCTGAACCATTCGTTTTACTGGAATACCGGTCATCATGCTCACTACTTCGGCTATAGCTTCTTCATCGATTGGGTAACGTTTGTGCTTACTTTCCTCTTCCCATTTTGCTTTTGCTTTTTCCAGTTCTTCTCCCAACCTCTTTTCTGTATCACGGAGGGAGGCAGCTTCTTCAAAACGCTGACTCTTTACAACTTTATTCTTTTCCTGCTTGATATCTTCTATCTTCTTTTCCAGGTCAAGAATTTCCTGTGGCACATTAATATTTTTCAAATGCACCCGGGCACCAACTTCATCCAATACGTCAATTGCTTTGTCAGGTAACAATCTGTCCGTCATATAACGGTCACTCAATTTTACACAGGCATTAATGGCTTCATCATCATATGCTACGTTGTGAAATTCTTCATATTTGGATTTGATATTTTGAAGAATCTGAATGGTTTCATCAATACTTGGCGGATCAATAATTACTTTTTGAAAACGACGATCCAATGCTCCATCTTTTTCTATGTACATTCTGTATTCATCTAAGGTTGATGCCCCGATACATTGGAGCTCGCCTCTTGATAATGCTGGTTTAAAAATATTGGAGGCATCTAATGAACCACTTGCACCTCCGGCACCAACAATCGTATGAATTTCATCAATGAATAAAATCACATCCCTGTTTTTTTCAAGTTCATTCATGATGGCTTTCATTCGCTCTTCAAACTGTCCACGATATTTTGTGCCCGCAACCAGTGCAGCCAGATCAAGTGATACTACTCGCTTATCATATAAAACACGTGAAACCTTGCGTTGTACAATACGCAATGCCAATCCTTCTACAATGGCGGTTTTACCAACACCAGGTTCCCCAATTAAAATTGGATTGTTCTTTTTACGTCTTGATAATATTTGCGATACACGCTCAATCTCTATTTCACGACCAACAATGGGATCAAGTGATCCGTTTTCTGCTAACCGAGTTATATCTCTACCGAAATTATCCAAAACAGGTGTTTTACTTTTTGCACCTGCCGGTTGTTTTGATCTTGGTTGGGAATATTTTGATTTTTCATCGTCAAATTCTTCCTCACCCGGATCCTCATATTCAGCTCTTGGTTCGTTTGATTTAACCATACCTAATTCATTTCTGAAAATATCGTAATCAATTTCAAACTGATTTAAAATTTGTGTTGCAATATTTTCTTTGTTCTTTAATATTGATAACATGAGATGTTCTGTTTCAACCTGGGGGCTTTTCAAAGCCTTTGCCTCCAAAACTGTAACACGAATTACCTTCTCTGCCTGCTTGGTTAATGGCAGGCTATTAATATTTGCAATGTTTTTCCCTGTTTTATCTTTTACTGCCAGTTCAATTTCCTTTCGTAACTCGTATAGATCAACATTGAGGTTTTTTAAAATTTTTATGGCAGTGTTTTCTCCTTCCCTGATCATTCCCAGTACGAGATGTTCAGTTCCGATAAAATCATTTCCAAGCCTCAATGCTTCTTCCCTGCTGAACGAAATGATTTCCTTTACTTGTGTTGAAAAATTATGATCCATGGGGATATTCGGTTTTTACAATTATAACGAATAAATTTGACTGTAATTAGCTATAAGTTACACACTATCTGTTAATAAAACTATGAATGTCAAAATTGATACCAAGGAGAAATTCCATGTCATTACCCCACAGGACAGCTCACTTACTGAAAATATGACAGAAGAATTCAGCCAATTGTTGCTTTCGTGTCTGAAAAAAGATATAAACAACATAATTCTGAACCTGAAAGAAGTAGAAACAATTGATGAAAAGCTGGCTGATTGTATTATTAACAATCAGCAGTTGTTTTATGAGCAACAATGCTCTTTTGTGATTTGTGAATTAAGACCTGATGTGGAAAGCTTCTTTGATCAAAAGGATATGCTTGATCTCATTAATTACACACCAACTGAAAGTGAGGCCTGGGATATTGTACAGATGGAGGAGATAGAAAGAGAGTTGTTTGATGAAGAGTAATTTTAAAAGGTGAATGTTTACACAAACTCAGTTAATTTTATCTTCATACAAACCTATATTCAATTTTACATACATGCTGGCTGTAACAATTCTTGGAAATAATTCTGCCATACCTGCCTTTGGACGACACCCTACCTCACAGATCATCACCACACAGGATGAGTTACTGATGTTTGATTGTGGCGAAGGAACCCAGATACAGATTTTAAACTATCGTATAAAACGAAGCCGCATCAATCATATTTTTATTTCGCATTTACATGGTGATCATTATTTTGGATTAATTGGTTTGCTCAACAGTTTTGCATTGCTTGGTCGTATTCAACCACTACATGTATATGGCCCGGCTCCTTTACAGGAGATACTTGAACTGCAATTCAAATATGCCGGCACCATCCTCCCTTATGAGTTTACCTTTCACCCAATTGAAAAACAAGGCTTGTTACTTGATGCCAAACATTATTCAGTTGAATGCTTTGAAACAAAACACAGGATTCAATGCTGGGGATTTATTGTGAGGGAAAAAAGAAACATGAGAAAAATAAACATTGAAAAGATCAGGGCGCATGATATTCATGCATCGCATTTTATAAAGCTACAGAATGGAGAAGATTTTTTAAGCTCCGATGGAACAATGATTAAAAATGAAATGCTTACCGACGAAAATACAAAAGCAAAAAGTTATGCTTTTTGTGCCGATACAATTTATGACGAAACAATGGTTGAGCTGATTAAAAATATTGATTTGATTTATCACGAAAGTACCTACCCTGCTTTTTTTATTGAAAAAGCAGCTGAACGTTTTCATTCTACCACAAAACAGGCTGCCAGCATTGCTTTACAAGCCAACGTGCAAAAACTTTTGATTGGTCACTTTTCTGCAAAGTTTGAAAATATTGATTCGTTTGAACTGGAAGCAAGAGAAGTATTTATGAATACCGAGATTGCGAAAGAGGGTACTACCTACCTCATTTGATTTGAAAAAATCCAATTATAAAACGCAGGCATTTCTTTTCTCCAGAAAGTTTCGTTATGTTTCCCATTACTTACTTGCTTGAAGTATAATTTTTTATTCCCTTTTTGTTTCAGCTGTTCATGAATCTTTTTCATGTCTCCAACCATTTCTGCGCTTTCCATTTCACCACAAACAAAATAAATGGCAGAGTTATTATTTTTTGAACTGTCAATTTTATTTTTAAGATCAGGTGCAATCCAGAATGCCGGAGAAAAAACACCGGCGCCTCCAAATACAGCAGGGTATTTCAATACAGCATATAAAGATATCAGACCGCCCATTGAACTTCCTGCAATTGCAGTAGATTCTTTTAAAGGTTTTGTACGATATGTTTTATCAATAAATGGTTTCAATGTGTGTACCAAAAAATCAACATACGCATCTCCTTCGCCTTCTCCAAACCTTGATGGGTATGGGTTGTACTCGGTTAACCGTTTACTGTCGCCATGATCAATACCAACGATGATACACTGTTTGCCAGGTCTTAAGGAGTCCATCATTTCATCAACTCCCCATTCGCCAAATGAGGAGGTAACTGCATCAAACAAATTCTGCCCGTCATTCATATATAAAACAGGATACCTTTTTTTTGAAAACACATATTCGTCAGGCAAATAAACCCAGATACGTCTTTTCCTGTTTAATTGGGGAATAAAAAATGAAGTATCAATGATGAAGACATTTTTGCTTCTTGTAGATACAGGTGGTCTGCTGGGAAAATCATCAGCCCATGCATCAATATAAATTGATATAACTGTATCAGAATTGATGCGGTTGACACGATTACTGATGGAGGAGCCATTAACAGCCGCTTCAACAGTTAACCAGGTTCCCCGGGTAATTTTATACTCAATAATGCCTGCTTCAATTCCAGTAACGTTTACATATGAAGTGCCATCAGACAACAACTGAAAAGCAAAAGCTTTTACACCTGCATTCCAGCCATTAAAATTACCGGCAATGTATAAACTATCGGATGAATGTTTTGATGGTTTGTTTTTGATTTCAAACCTGACAGTATATTGTGCTGAAAGGATGTTGCAAATAAAAACCGCAGCATATGTAAGTGCAATCCTTTTTATCAATTGAAATGAAATCAGCATTTTATCAGGTTAACCAACAGACGTTAAATTTCTTTGTAAATAATTCTTTACTGATTGATGTAACCCTGCGGATAATGGCACTACTGGTAAGCGAAGATTAGTTTCATTTAATCCTAACTCAGC
>JANMOR010000237.1:0-3785 GCA_031369435.1 Chitinophagaceae bacterium | reverse complement strand
CGTGGACTATTCTCTATGCTCTTTGGTGCAGGTATGATTTTATTTACACTTAATAAAAAAGATATTCCCGGTGGGCCTACTGTTACTGAATATTATTACCGTCGTTTATTATGGCTGGTGTTGTTTGGATTATTCAATGCTTTTGTATTGTTGTGGTTTGGCGACATCCTGTTTTTTTATGGAATGTGCGGTATGCTGTTATATGTATTCCGCAATACAAATCCTAAATGGTTATTAGTATTAGGGTTTGTCTGCATGTCTGTAAGCATGTTAAAACAACAATTAAGCTGGAATGAAATAACCGACAAACGTAAAGCATACAATGAGGCAGTTGCTGCATCCAAAACAACCAAAGCATTAAGTCCCGAACAGGAAGCTGCAAAAGCTGAATGGATTGAAATGGAGAAAAACAGGAAACCCGATACTGTTTTTTCAAACCGGAATCTGCGGAAAATGCGTTCAAATTATTTAACCATTTATCAATACTGGATACCAATGAATGCAGATGGAGAAACATGGGGCTTGTATCATAAATGGGGATGGGATGGATTAACGATGATGTTCATTGGTATGGCTTTGTTTGGGTGGGGCTTCTTCAGCAATAAATTATCTTCTTCCACTTATGCCATGTGGCTGCTCATTGGTTATGGTATCGGGATACCCATCGGATGGTTTGCATTTAAATATGGTCTATTGGAAGAAACAAAAAACATTGGCTTATATGCAGATCGTTATCATGTAAATCATCATTTATTGTACGATGTAAGAAGAGTGTTATTATCTCTTGGTCATGCAAGTTTATTGTTACTCATTTTCAGAAGCGGAGTTGTAACATGGTTAATGAAAGCATTAGCCAATGTTGGGCAGATGGCATTTACCAATTATCTCATGCAATCCATTATCTGTACATGGATATTCTATGGCTATGGATTTGGATGGTATAACACATTGCATTTTTACCAACTCTATTATGTAGTGTTTTCTGTATGGATCTTTCAACTGATCTTCTCTGCTATCTGGCTGAAATATTTCAGGTTTGGTCCGTTTGAATGGCTCTGGCGTTCATTAACCTATTGGCAACGGCAACCAATGAAAAGATAATGAATACATGATCAGTTCATCTTTTTGTTTTCTAGGTAAATGCCGATACGGTGTGTTCGGAACAACTGTGCATAATTCAGGGAGTCGCCCGATCGACGAAACTGAATTACCTGTGATGGACCTTCAGGCATATGGCATTTGATACAATTATCTTTCAGTGATGTTCCCGGTGCAGGAATTGTTTTGCAAAAATTATGATTGGCCTCCGTATGGCATCCCATACATTTTTGTGAATAAACAACTGGATTTTTTATGGCATTGCCATGCGGACTATGACAGGTAGTACAATTCATAGCATTGCTTTTAATAAAACATTTGCTCTGTGCTAATAAACCGAATTGATTTCCGTGTACATCAAATGCTGAACTGTCTGTTCTTGCTTTAAAAAAATGAGATAATGTATCGCCAGGTTTAAATGCAAATCTTGATCTCAGTTTTTCCTGGTCATTACCTGAATGACATAAAGCACACTTGTCAAGATTTTGCTGAGCTTTCAACGTATGGCCGGCTATCATAAACTTTGCAGTTTTTACAGTTGGGTTTTCTTCCTGGTATTTTACATGTTCTGCAGCGGGGCCATGACAACGTTCGCAATCAATACCAAAGACCAAAGAATTTTTATCCATTTGCTCCCCCGCTTCTCTTTGCTCAACTGCATTACCATCTTTCGTTTGCACCTGTTCAATTCCTTTTACATATGAACTGTGACATTCAAAACAGTTTTTTCCAACTAATCTGTTGAACTCAGGAAACATGACAGAAAAACCAGGACTTGTTCCCCAATCTGCAACTGATGTATAATAGCTGATGGGCAATTGATAGGTATTGTTCTTACTCCAGTATAAAGAGGTTTGTCCGTTCTTCACTCCAAAAGTTATATCGAACCTGTGTGCAAGTTTTTCTTTGCCATCAACATACATTACCTGGTACAAACCACTATCCCTTTTCTCCATCATTACACTTGTACCCATTTCAAAAACAAACTTGTTATGACCTTGATTGAAATTGCCCAGCACCGTTTGCTCTGTTGCAGGGGCTGATGCATTATAATGACCTGATCGTAAAACGGAATCATAAATTGCCTGGTGGCATGTGCGGCAGTTTACAGATCCTGCATATTCTTTTCCCCGTGAGTCATGTATATTGGTAAACATCGTATCGCACTGCGATAAACATATACAGATAAAAATCAATACAGTAAGAATATAAACAAACATCCTGTTTTTCATCATAATGGTAAATGTATCTCTTCCTGATTAAGATTACAATGCCTGTTGAATGTAAAAAACCTGGACAAATTATATTCTTATGTTTATTTTTCTGTAATGATCAAAGTTGTTGTACGTGCTGAAAAGAAATCTTATTTTTTTTATTCATAAATAGTTTATACTTTAAATAGCAATTACCTCTCCGACTCCCTATTAATTCCACCAGGAAAATTCTGTACTTCATTGATCAGTTTAAAACAGAGAATTCTAAAACCGTTTCATGCGGTTTAGTCATATATTTTTCTTTAACCAAACATAAATCAACATGAAACAGATTCTAACGATGCTGCTAATGGTAATTACTATTGCAGCTTATTCACAAAAAAAAGACCTGGTTACCGTAAATGCAGTAAAGCCAAAAATGGGTCAAAAGATGGCTTTTGAAGCGGCGTACAAACTACACGTTGCAAAATTTCATAAGACAGATGAAAAAATTGCAGTTTATGAAATATTAACCGGAGAAAACGCCGGTACTTATCTTTTGGTAAACAGCCAAGGATCCTTTGCAGATTTTGATACTGACAGATCGGATGCAACTGCTCACAAACTTGACCTTGATAAAAACTTTTTTCCACTCTTGTCAGAAACTAAAAATTCTATCTACCGTTATGTAGATACATTGAGTATTCGACCAGAAGTGGTAGCAGAAAGTTTTCTTGTAACGAGGACTTATCTCAAGCAAGGCATTACTATGAATGACTATTATAAAGAAATTAATAGAAATGTGAAAATAGCAGGAATGCTGAAAGGGGGGTTCTTTGAAAATTTGGCTACTTCATATTTTGATCAATTATGGGATGGTTCACACCAGGTTACGGTAAGTAGCCGGAAGTTGAAAGAGGGCTTCAAATCACTCGAGCCGGGGTATTTTGCACCTGCACCTCAAGGATCGCCAACGTTCAGGGATGAATATGTAAAACTTTTTGGTTATGATGCATGGGATGCCAGAGTTAAAATTCTGGATAATGCCGTTTCAAAAACGGAAGTTTACTTGTTGAAACTAAGAAAGGATCTCAGCTCGCAATAAGAATCTCCAACTTTAAAGACCCCGGTTTTACCGGGGTCTTTTTTTTCAATTTTGATTAAAGCCGTTGCTCAAATCAGGGATATAATACATTAACTAAGTTTTCCTTCATCATAACCTTATTACTTACCCTTGTTTCAATGGCATCTCCACATTTACTTCAAAACCTTTCCCCGGTGCGGAAATAATTTTCACAAACCCATCCATCAGCTTTACCCTCCGGTTAATGTTTTCCATTCCAATGCCATACTTTTTAACACTGGTATCAAAACCAACGCCATCATCTTTAATCACCATCACAATATGTTCATTCTGTTTCTGAACAGTTATTGCAACAGCTGATGCATTGGCATGTTTGAGAATATTATTCATCTGTTCCTGCAGAATACGAT
>JANMOR010000217.1:0-23619 GCA_031369435.1 Chitinophagaceae bacterium | reverse complement strand
CTTTAAAATGAAAGATATGAGCCTGAGCGATGAAAGGGCATTCGGGCTTGATAAAAGTGATGTGGTGGTGGAACATGTGCCATTAATTTATCAACCGGCACAACCAATTGATCTAAAAAGAAATAAAAAAGAAGGCATCTTGCAATAACAAAAGCGAACTGCTGTTTTAAATTATTCTGTTACTTACATTTGCCTTCTAAATTTTAGATCAGCTATGTCTATCAAAATCCGCCGTGCAGTAAAAGAAGATTGTCCAAGATTATTAGAACTGGTGAATGAACTGGCTTTATATGAAAAAGCGCCGCAGGAAGTAACTGTAAAATTAGAACATTTTATTGAAAGTGGCTTTGGCGCTAATCCGGTGTGGTGGGCGTTTGTTGCGACCTCTCCTTCCAACTCCCTCTCCAAAGGAGAAGGAGAGCCACACTCCGATAATGCTGATGTCATCCTGGGTTTCGCATTATATTATATACGCTACTCAACATGGAAAGGTCAACGCATGTATTTGGAAGATATTCTTGTTACCGACCAGGCTAGAGGCAAAGGCATCGGCAAATTATTGTTTGATGAGTTGATAGAAGAAGCGAAAGAAAAAAAATTCAGTGGAATTGTATGGCAGGTATTGGATTGGAATGAACCTGCTATTAATTTTTACAAAAAGTACAATGCGAACTTTGATGCAGGGTGGGTTAACTGCAGTATACCCGTATAAAGAAAGAGGCCGCAATAAATTGCGGCCTCTTTCTTTATCGTACATCGTACTTCTTACTTCGTACATTCTTTTTAGTTCACACCTTCCACACTCATTTCCTTATTGATTTTTTGCACTAACCCCTGCAACACTTTACCCGGACCCACTTCGGTAAACCTGCTGGCGCCATCTGCAATCATTGCTTGTACGCTTTGTGTCCAGCGAACTGCTCCCGTTAGCTGATCAATGAGGTTTTGTTTGATTTCATCTTTATCCAGCACCGCTTTTGCAACAACATTTTGATAAATAGCGCATGTTGCCGCATAAAAACTGGTGCTTTCAATTTTTGCTTTCAATTCTTCCCGTGCAGGCTCCATCAATGGACTGTGGAATGCTCCGCCAACAGGTAATACCAATGCCCGTTTTGCTCCTGCTGCTTTCATCCGTTCACAGGCAATGTCGATTCCTTTTAAAGAACCGCTGATCACTAACTGACCCGGACAGTTGTAATTGGCAGGTACAACAATTTCACCAGTTTCTTCCTGCACCTGTTTGCAAACTTCTTCTACTTTTTCATCAGCCAAAGCCAATACTGCAGCCATGGTTGAAGGATTCAATTCACATGCTTTTTGCATGGCCTTTGCTCTAACACTTACCAACTGCAATGCAGCTTCAAAACTCAATACCCCGTTTGCCACCAATGCACTGAACTCACCTAATGAATGACCGGCAACCATTTCAGGTTTAGCATTCTCAATAGTTTTGAAAGCAACAACAGAATGTAAAAACACTGCAGGCTGTGTAACATTGGTTTGCCGCAGATCTTCATCCGTTCCGTTGAACATGATATCAGAAATCCTGAACCCTAAAATTTCATTGGCCTGTTCAAATAATTTTTGAGCAGATACTCCTGCTTCGTATAAATTTTTTCCCATTCCGCTGAACTGTGAACCCTGGCCCGGAAATACAAATGCATGTTTCATGTTGGTCTGTTTATCTGCCAAAAATAAAGAAGTCTGTTGCAATAAAACAACAGACTTCTTTTAAAGAATTTAATTAGTTGTTAATGAAATTTACCTGAAATCAATTTCAAAAACTCACTCCTGGTTGCTTCTTTCTGAAATTCGCCCGAAAATGCTGAAGTAGTTGTTACAGAGTTTTGTTTTTGTACACCACGCATCATCATACATAAATGTTGTGCTTCAATTACAACAGCAACACCCATCGGGTTCAATGATTCTTTAATCGCTTCCAGTATTTGTGTTGTTAATCGTTCCTGTACCTGCAATCGCCTTGCGTACACGTCCACTACTCTTGCAATTTTGCTCAACCCTGTAATCACTCCATTTGGAATATAAGCAATATGTGCTTTACCAAAAAAAGGCAGCATATGATGTTCGCACATACTATACAATTCAATATCCTTCACTATGATCATTTCACTCACTTCTTCATGAAATCTTGCACTGTCAAGAATAGCCTTCGCATCGAGGTTATAGCCATGAGTTAAATATTGCATTGCTTTTGCCATACGTTCAGGTGTCTTCTGCAATCCTTCCCGTTCTGCATCTTCTCCAAGAAGTGTTAATGCGTTTTTATAATTGACCACCAGCCCTTCTGTTATTTTTTCTTCGTACTGCTCTGTTTTTTTATAAGACATAAAATAGTTTGTAGTTTATAGTTTGTTTGCCAGCTTCACAACTTATCTCTGCTTCATTGGCGTCGCTCCCTTGTGCCGCAGTAATTTTCTTCAACTTATCTGGCCCCTTTCTCCTTCTCTTTCCCCAAAGGAGAAAGAGCGGTACTTTATCACTTGTACCAATCAACATCACTTCCACATCAACCATTATTCTTTAATCGCCACATATCAAACACACTGCCTATGATTTTTCGTTATTAAGCGAGGTCTGGGCTTAACAATTCCCCTTTTGGGGGATTTAGGGGGCAGGATATTCTACAAAATTCCTTGGTGTTTCATATAAACGAATCTGCAAATCTTTATCCGCATCAATATGCGGCCGCAACAGATCATGAATGACAATAGCAATATGTTCAGCAGTTGGGTTTAGTTCTTTGAACTCAACGGTATCGAGATTTAAATTTTTATGATCAAAGCGTTCATGTACTTCCCGCCTGATCAGATCGCTCAGTTCTTTCAAATCCATTACATAGCCTGTGTCAGCATCGGGAACCCCCGTTACTTTTACAATCAGTTCATAATTATGCCCGTGAAAAGAGGGATTATTACACTTACCAAAAACCTGATCGTTTTTTTCAAAACTCCATGCAGGATTATATAAACGATGAGCAGCGTTAAAATGTTCGTGCCTGAAAACAGATACTTTTTTTGGGGCCATAAGAACTGTAAAATATAAAATGCAGGTGATTGTTTGTTTCAAAAACTGATCACTACGTGACTATAACAAGGTACGCAGTAAAAAGTTTAGTCGCCAAAATATTCCACATAAATGCGGGGCGTTTCGTACAGCTTAATACAATGTAGATTTATTTCTGCAGGCAGCTGTGCCGACAGTTGTTCCCAGATGGCTTTTGCCAGGTTTTCGGTTGAGCACATTTGTCCACGCATAAAATCTACATCTATATTGAGGTTCTTATGATCTAACTTTTCAAGAATATGAGTTTTGATCAATTCACTCAGCTTTTTTACATCATATAAAAAGCCGGTATCCCTGTTCACCTCTCCCTTGATGGTTACAAATAATTCATAATTATGGCCATGCCAGTTTTCATTGGCACATTTGCCAAAGACCAATTCGTTTTGCTCTGTACTCCAGTTGGGATTATAAAGTTTATGAGCGGCATTAAAATGTTCGAGTCTTGTTAAGTAAACCATGCTTCACTTATTAAAATTTCTCACAGCAATTGGGCGGAGAAATTAATGAGGCGCAAAGTTATACCAATTGTTATTATAAAATAGTCCGGAGGACATTTTATAATTTACAATTGTTAATGCCGATGAGACAGGCATTTCGTGAAAACAGGCACACGTTGATCTGCCATCGGCATTAATAAGATTGAACCATTTAAGAGGTATTCTGATTTTTGTTCTAATCTTGCCAAAAATAGCTCCATGAACTGTCTTGTTGTATCTGCCACCATTCTAGAAATAAAACCATTTATTCAACATTGCCGTATCAGTAACAAACTCGATTTTATAGATCTGGAACTTGATTTTCTTATTACAGGTGTAGGCTCCCTCAACACAAGCTATGCGTTGATGAAACATCTGCAGGTAAAAAAACCTGATGTCATTATCATGGCAGGTATTGCCGGTTCTCTTACCTCAAAGCTGCAATTAGGCGATGTGGTTGTCATTAAAGATGAAGCATTGGCCGATCTTGCTGTGAAAGAAAAAGATAGATATAAAGATGTGTTTGATCTGAAACTACTTGCTCCCAATCAATTCCCCTTTAATAAGAAAAAGCTGGTTAACCCGTTTACAGTTTTAATGGAACGAATATTACTGCCACAAGTAAGTTCGGTAACTGTGAATCAAATTACCAGTTCAAAGAAAACAGCCGAACTTTACAGTCAGAAATATAAAGCCTCCATTGAAAACATGGAAGGTGCAGCGTTACACCTCGTTTGTATGAATGAAAATATTCCGTTTGTTCAAATAAGAAGCATTTCAAATTATGTGGGCCAACGCAATAAAAAGAAATGGCAGTTGAAAGAAGCTGTACAAAATTTGAATACTGAATTAATACGATTGGTTGAAAGTTTATAATCCTGAACGCATCAATCAATCAGCAAATCAAAAGAAGATGAAATTTACACTTGGATTTTCACCTTGCCCCAATGACACTTTCATCTTTGATGCATTAGTGAATAAAAAGATCGATACAGGTGATTTCGATTTTGATGTGATGCTGGAAGATGTGCAAACCCTTAACGAGTGGTCCTTACAGGGTAAGCTTGATTTTTCTAAAATCAGCTATGCAGTTTACCCATTGGTAACGGAACAATACAATTTATTAAAAAGCGGAGGCGCATTAGGTAAAGGTATTGGACCACTTTTAATTTCAAAATCTGTAATCGAAAATTTGGAATCGAACATCGAAAATAGTTCAATTGCCATACCCGGTAAAAACACAACGGCAAATTTTTTATTTACACAGGCTTTTCCTGCTGCAGTTAATAAACAGTTCATGCTGTTCAATGAAATTGAAAATGCTGTTTTAAATGGCCAGGTTGATGCAGGTGTAATTATTCATGAAAACCGTTTTACCTATCAGCAAAAAGGATTGGTTAAGTTGATGGATCTCGGCGAGTACTGGGAACAAACAACAGGTTATCCAATTCCGCTTGGTGGAATCGTTGCAAATAAGAAGATTGATCCATCCATACAAAACAAAGTTGATCACTTGATCCGTAAAAGCCTTGAACATGCATTTGAACATTATCCTTTGATTACTGCTTATGTAAAACAACATTCACAGGAAATGAGCGAAGATGTGATGCGTCAGCACATTGATCTGTACGTCAACAATTATTCACTTGATTTGGGAGATGATGGAATGAGAGCGGTTGAAAAAATGATGCAGGTTGCATTGCTTCAACGTTAATTTTTATTTTTTCAACGCTTTACTATACACTTCGAGGCAACGTTTCCTTGCAAGCTCATGCACAACAATTGGTTTTACATAATCAAAGCCTTCAGATTCCGGCACCCATTTACGGATATACTTTAATTGCGGATCAAATTTCTGCGTTTGCAAATACGGATTAAAAATGCGGAAATAAGGAGCAGCATCACAGCCACTTCCGGCAGCCCATTGCCAGCCGCCGTTATTGGCAGCCAAATCAAAGTCCAATAACTTTTTTGCAAAATAAGCTTCACCCCAACGCCAGTCGATGAGTAAATGTTTGGTGAGAAATGATGCAACGATCATCCGTAGCCGGTTATGCATAAAGCCTGTTTCATTCAGTTCACGCATACCTGCATCAACTATGGGGTAGCCTGTTTGGCCATCGCACCATTGTTGAAACTCATCTTCATCGTTTCTCCATTCAATGAGATCATATTCTTTTTTAAAGGCTTTTTGTTTTCCAACATGTGGAAAATGCCAAAGGATCATATGATAAAAATCCCGCCATATCAGTTCATTTAAAAAACTTTCGTTGATGTCTTTTACATGTCGGGCAAGCTCACGGATACTAATGGTTCCAAAACGCAGATGAACACTTAGTCTGCTGGTTCCTGCGATTGAAGGAATATCCCGTTGTTCTTTATAGTTTCTTATGATTTCATCTTTCACTGCAGATGAAGAAAAAACTGAACCGGTTTCCTGGAAACCCATTTCCAGTAAAGAAGGAAGATGTTGTGCTGATTGCTGAAAAAAATTGCTGAAGTATTGTTCTGCAGGATAGCTCTTCAAATAAAAATCATTCAGCTTTGCTTTCCATTTTCTGCTGTATGGAGTAAATACAGTGTATGGTTTTCTATCATCCTTCAGCACTTCATCTTTTTCAAAAATCACCTGGTCTTTATAAGTATGAAAAGAAATGCCGGCTTCATTTAACTGTTTTTTTATTATTTCATCTCTTTCTAATGCACATGGTTCATAATCATGATTAGTGAAGACTTTGCTTATTTGATATTTTTCTGAAAGCAGTTTAAATATATCAGCAGGAAATCCATAATAAACTTCCATACTACTTCCTGCAGTTGTAAGCTCTTGCTTCATTCTGGTGATAACCTGGTAAATAAACTCTACCCTTTTATCAGCCTTATCTTCTAACTGATCAAGAATATTTTTGTCGAAGATGAAAACCGGAACAACCGGTAACGTATCTTTTAATGCATGATACAAAGCTGCCTGATCTTGAAGTCGTAAATCCCTACGGAACCAGCAAATATTGACTTTTTGTTTAGCCATATCTTTATAACGGAAATAAAAACAAAAAGTTTAACTGAAAAGCGGAGAAATATATTGCTGAAAAAGTTTTGCTGCGTTGTTGAACCCGTATGATTTGTTTCCAAATAATTTCACCCACCTGATGCCATATATTGCATTGCTGAGAAATAATTCCTCTGCATGCAATATATCTGTTACAGAACAGGCACCTTCTTCTACGACTGTTCCAGCTTGTTTCAATTGCTGAATTAAATACTTCCGCATAACTCCATCTACACAACCTTCTTTTAAATGCGGGGTATGTACTACACGATCTTTTATAAAAAAAACATTGGCAATTGTTGCATCACAAATCCGATGGTGCTGGTTCAAGACCAATGCTTCATTCCATTTTTGTTGTCTGGCAAACTGGGCCGCCATTGCATACAACTGATAATTGTTGCTCTTGAAGTTGGAGAATGCATCACATGATTTCCATCCATCTTCAAACAATCCGATATCAAGTCCGTTTTCATTCATGCTGAAATTCTTCTTTTCGATGGGCCAGCACTGAATGAGATAATTGAATGCTGTAGTTGGGGTTTCCCATAAACCTCCTTCACCTTTAAATATCGTTATCCGAACTCTTGCTGTATCAATGCAGTTGTTTTTTTGAGCTAATGACATAACCTCCTGTTTCAAAAATTCATTTGAAAAATGTGCAGGGGCAGAAAAATAAAGTTGGGGCATGGAAAAGTTCAACCGGTTCCAATGAAGCTCCCAGAGAGGCATACCAGATTTATGCAAACGGATTGTTTCAAACAAACCTTCTCCATATCTGAATGATCGGTTATCAGGATGAATACTCACTTCATCTGTATTATAAATTTTCCCGTTTAAATTATAACTCATCTGCATATAAGAAAATGAAAAACGAAAATAAAGAAAGAGGCGACACTTTTCAGTATCGCCTCTGCGGTTGGTTTCGGTTTAATTCGTTAGCCTTCTATTAAATTGTGCTTTACAGCATATAAGATTAATCCTGCAGTTGAGCGGGCCCCGATTTTAGATTTGAGTTTGTCACGGATTGCTTCAACGGTACGTGGACTCAGATCAACAATATCAGCAATTTCTTTCGTGCTCTTTTCTTCACACATCAATCGGAGGATATTAATTTCTTTATCATTGAGCTTTACATCATGACCCATTACTGAATCTCCCTGACGTTTCATTTTTAAGCCATCAATCAGCGCTTTATTTGTAAGCGTGTTGAAGAAGTACTCCTGTTCATAGCAGGTTCTTATTGCTTCATAAATCACCTCGCTATCTGAATTCTTGGTAAGGTAAGAGTTGGCTCCAAGTTCCATCAGTTTTGTAATCATGGTATGCTCATCGTGCATAGTAAGCATAATGATCTTGATTTCAGGATACAACCTTTTTACTTCAGGAAGTGTAGCTATCCCATCCATGATAGGCATCTGCACATCCAGAAGAATTACATCAGGCTGAATAGATTTGAGCATATTCAAAAGATGCATACCATTGTCAGCTTCAAAAATAACCTGGATGTCTTTTTTCATACCCAAGGCTGTTTTTACACCTGCACGGTAAAGTACATGGTCGTCAGTAATTGCAACTTTGATTGTGTCTGTGGAGAGTTCGTTTGGTTTTACAGTTTTCATTACGTACATAGGATATGGGTTAAGAACGTATTTGTTTTGTTTTCAAGAGTGCAAATTGGGAATAATTACTGAGATTTTTATTGGTACTACTACCTGACTTTCAGATTGTGGTTTTTACGAAGTCATTCTACTCAATCATCCTGTTTCGCATTCCATATACAATTAGCCCAGCAATTGTTTTTGCGCCTACCTTGTTTTTCATGTTTTGACGGATTGTTTCTATGGTTCGTGGGCTTAAAAATACAAGCTTGGAAATCTCTTCTGTAGTTTTATCTTCAGCCAGTAATTTTAATATCTGAATTTCCTTTTCAGAAAATTTAGTTGTGTTTGGATAGAATTGTTTGACGGTCTTTTTATAGTTCAATTTCAGCAAAACCGCCTGGTTCACTAATTCATTAAAGTAAAAATCCTCATTCATACAAGTGAGAATCGCATCATAAATTTCGTTGGGGTCTGTAGTTTTTGTGAGATAAGCATTTGCGCCCATTTCCATCATTTTACTCACCATCTGCTGGTCGTCGTACATACTGAGTACAACAATTTTAACTTCCTCATACTCTTTTCGAATCAGTTGAAGCGCATTAATGCCATCCAGTTCCGGCATTCTGATATCCATCAATAAAATATCGGGCTTTTTAATGGTTAGCTTATGCATCATGTCTTTGCCATCTTCAGCTTCCCATATTAATTTGAGGTGGGCTCTGCCGCCCAGTGCCATTTTTATACCATCACGAAATATTTTGTGATCATCGGCTATGGCGAACTTAATGTTAGTTTCGAGAGACATGGGATATTGTGGTTTTTAGGTTACTGCAAATTAGCTTACTCTAGCCAAACTTCAAAGAATAAGGGGGTGAATTTAGTAGAGACCCTCCAATTAAAAAAGAATAAACACGACCCGCCTATCTGAAAAGTACGTTTAACACCTTAAAAAAGAGCATTTCTCCTATTGCAATATCTATTACTTCAACTTAAATTTGTAGCCCAATCAATCTTTGACCAGTTTTTTAAAGTTAAAAATGCAGTGTTTTACTTAAAACACAGAAAAGCACTCTCAAACTTCATTAGTAGTTCTTGAATACTAATTTTTAAAAAAATGCTCTTAGTGCAACTACTAGGTGTTTTCACTTATTCACATTTTTTGCACAAAGGACTTCTACTTAGCTATTTTCCCAAAAAATGATCGTGTAATTTCAATTTATTACTTAGTAATTTTACGTAATTAATTTCGTAATATTGCTTTAGTCTTTTTACTTATTTATTGTAAAATTAAGTATAGTTAATTGATTATTAGCATTATATGATTATATCCAACGTTTATTCACATAAAAGCCACTTGCATAGCTCTTCTTTTTTCAAAAATTTAGCTGCTTAAACTTAACTTCTAAACCTACAACTATGCAAAAAGAATTACTTCAAAAACCCCAGGTAGAAACCATCGGCAAGCACATCGGCTACGAAGCTGGAGAAGAAATGGTAAAGCGTTTTTTCGACAAGCATCCTGAGCAAGCTCATGGAAACATTATGGGTAAGGCTATAATTGAAAAAATTCTGGCTCAACCAGGATGTGCCGGTATCAGTTTTTTACCTGCTTACAATGAAAATGGCGAGCGTCAACTTGTACTTGTTGGTCTTGATAATTTAGGTTCTCCTATTTTACAATTCAACATGGTGAATGCAACTGGAAATATTGTTAGTGAAGAAGGATTAGTTGCAGACAACTCAGTTAAAGGTTGGGGCGGCGCTGAAGAGCTGTAATTACATAGTTTGTTTCCTTGATATTTCCATTTCTTCAGTATATATTTGAGCTCTAACAAAATAAGACTGATTGTATATAGAAGATATTGGAAGACTCTCATTTTTGATACCTGTACTGTATTTTTTGTTTAAGCGAAAATTAAACGAGAAAACAGTACAGGTTATTTTTTATTATACTGCCTTCTATATTATTCAGGAAGTTGTTTATTATGCCATAAAATTTTACTATTCCACTTATTGGGGCTATGTATTCAACCTCATGTTCGTTCCTGTTGAATTTATTCTGATAACCAGCTTTTTCAGGCATGTTTATAACAGCGAGCGGTTTAAAGGGTTTATTACGATAATCAGACCCATTTTTATATTATTCTGGTTGGTTAATTCGCTCATTTCTTCTCCGGAGGTTTTCAATTCCCTTACAATTACAGTTGAATCACTGATCATTTTATTCTTCTCAATCCTCTATTTTTATGACCAGATGCAATTCCCGAAACACGCCTTTATTTATACACAGCCTGCATTTTGGGGTGTAATTGGATTTTTTATTTTCACAGCAGGCACTTTTTTTGTATTTCTATACCGGCAAAGTTCCAGCGGTATAGATGGATTTATAGATCAGTACATTTTTATTCATGTTGCTTTGTTGATAACACGTAATATTTTTTTTCTGATTGCAATGCTGATAAAGCCCGTATCTTCTACGATACCTGATGTTACTTAGTTATTACAAAGACACTTTTAAAACCCATTATCGCACCAATGTTTTTTTTACAGGTCACAAACCCAAATAATGTAACCTATGTAGTGTACTTTGGTACATTTGGGATGCTGTTGCTTGCTATAGGTCTCATTGTATTTATTGTATTTCATCAGCGGAAGGTGATTTACTTCCAGTTACGCATGAAAAAAATGCAGGAAGATCAACAGCAAATGATGCTGCAGGCTTCTATTCAAAGCCAGGAAGAAGAACGCCAACGCATTGCTGCTGATTTACATGACGATGCCGGACCCCTGCTCGCTACTGTTCGCTTATACTTAAATGAAAACCTTATACACCAGGATCAGGGAACACAGCTCCAAAGCATTTATAATGCCAAGCAGATCATTGACGATACAATTCAATTAATCAGGAATATGTCGCACAGCTTAATTCCGCCAACGCTCAAAAATTTTGGTTTGGAAAGTGCAGTTAATGATATGTTTCAGAAAATTAACGGAAGCGGGTCAATCAGCGCAAGTGCCCGTTTTCATGATTATAAAAGACGTTTAAAGCTGGAATATGAACTATCAATTTTCCGTGTTTTGCAGGAATTAGTGAATAACACACTCAAGCATAGTCATGCCAGTTTTATCCATCTCACACAAAACAAAACTGAACAGCATATTTATATCCGGATGCATCATGATGGTGAAGGAATGACTCAGACTGAATACGAAAAACTGAGAGATACACCTCATGGCATGGGATTAAAAAATATTCATAGCCGGGTTAAAATATTAAACTCAAAAATTCTTTTTGAAAAAGATTCATCCAATACTTATTACAAAGTAACTATTGAGATTCCGATTGATGCGATTTTATGATTACTAAAAAGGTTTAACTTTACAGCACTGATCCTATATGAGTCAAATAAAAGTAGCCATAGCCGATGACCACCAGATATTCAGAAAAGGAGTAATTCTTTCACTGAGGTCTTATGCTAACATCAAATTTGTTTTAGAAGCAGAGAATGGAGAGGAACTCCTGGCGGGTTTAGCAGAAGCCCAGCCAGACGTGATTCTCATGGATCTTCGCATGCCGGGTAAGGATGGCATTGAAACAACTAAAGCGGTGAACAAAATGTTCCCACACATGCATGTACTCGTATTAACGATGTACGAAGATGAACGCTTTGTAACGCATTTGATGGAGAATGGAGCAAATGGATATTTACTCAAAAGTTCCGATCCTGCAGAAATTAAAAAAGCCATACTCGAGGTTTTTACAAAAGGCTATTATCTCAACAATTTTGTCAACCGCATACTTCTCAAAAAATCACATAATAAGGCAAAAGCAATTCCAACATTAAACAGTGAAATACAAATTTCTGATAAAGAAAAGCAGGTAATCAGGCTTCTTTGTATGGAATACACTGCACAGGAAATTGCAAAAGAAATGGAAATCAGCCCCCGTACGGTTGAAGCAATAAAAGACAGATTAATGGAGCGTTTTGGCGTAAAAAACTCTGTTGGTCTTGTATTCTTTGCAATGAAAAACTCATTGATAGATTAAGTATTATTCCAAATCCACCTGTATATAATCGTATAAAAGAGATTCTTTTAAAAGATTCATCATATACTTCGACAACTTTGGATTAATTGTTTCTAATTTTTTCAGGTCCTGTACACCCATTTCATAAGCTGCCTTCATGGCCTTATCATCATTCCCTAATTCAATAATTGTATTTTCTTCATTTTTTATTCTGTCGGTTAGCAGATCCTTAAAATCATCCAATAAAAGTATGGGACGGGCTATTGCATACCAGTAAGGAAGAAAATCTTTTACCCATTCATCTGTTACATCGAGATCTACCAATGTAAATAAAAAGCTATCTGAGCGGGCAAGTGCTTTATGCTTTGTCTCAAACTCAAAATTCATTGGTGTTTCTCCCTTAAACAATGCGAACAAATCAGCAGCAAGATTTTTTTGCTTTATTTTATTCTCCATCAAAGTTTGCATTTCACCAATAAAAGCTGTAAAATCCAATGCCCCCCGTTCGTACTGCATAAATTTATCAAACCCAATCTCCATTAATGAAACATGGTCATCCGATAACAAAACTTTTTCAGGCACGCCCAGCTTAAATACAAGATCATAGATCAGAGGAATAGTTAAAAAGCCAAACCCTGCAGATATATAGATTCGTTTATTTTTCCAAAATAGATTATCAGCTGGAATAGGACGTTCATTGGCAAAAAAATCAGCAACCCTACTGCTGACCCCTAGATTTTCCTGTAACTTTTTTGAAGTTATAACCATTCGGCTTTTTTTTGATTGTATCCGGTAATGCAGTTAGTTGAGTGTTTTTCCGATTTATTACGGCAGATGCAGAGTCCGTAATTATCTTTAATAAGTCAGGTCGTTTAAGATAGAAACTGTAGCTCCTGTTAAATTCATTGCGGGTTGTTTGGTGCAGTTGAAATACTTTCAAAAAATAGGAGGCATTTTCAACAGGTAATTTCAAAGATGTATCTTTTATTACCCGCTCACCATTCATTGCATCAGCAATAAGGATATCAGTAAGTACAGCCTGCATTTTTGAGGGCTTCATAATTCCTTCCGGTATCTTATTTTTATCTGAGCATGAAATGCAAACATTAAGAATTCCAATAAACATTAAAACCAATCTCATTTCAACTCCTGTTTATACTTGTTTGAATTACTTACATCCAGCCGGCTTAATATTTCAACTATTCTTGATTTATCCTGGGGCGGCGCCTTTTTAAAAATATTAATCAATTCATCTGCCTTACCCAACATAAAAAACTGAACAATCATAAGATTGGGGGTTTCCCGGTTCAGATTATCCATATACACCAATGCATTTAGGATTTCGGCACGGGCTGCATTTTCATCTTCATACATTACGTCTAATCCTCTTCTGTAATAATTATAATAAATATCATGAATAACGGCATACCTGTTGTTGATCAGGTTTTCAGCAAGCCAATACCTGTTGCGATTGTTATTTTCAAACGATTTCCAACCTGATATCTTGGTAGCATCCGGTGCGTTGTTAACAATATTCAAAGCCTTTTGAAAAAGCATTTCACCCCCTTTTGTTGAAAAAGAATCATAGTCGAAGCCAAGTATGATATAAGCATAATACGCTATTACTGCTGTAAGGTTTGAAACGAGTGGATCAGTTCCTGAAATACGGTTCTCATTAAATTCCATTGGTTGAGATTCTACATACCTGAAATCGAAATTGGGATCCTGAAAATTAATAATTGGAGATACATAAGAAGTTGAGTAAACCGGGCGTGCAACCTGAATGGTAATACTTGCTGAAAAAATATTGGGCTCCGGCATTTGCTGCAGTGTGATGAGGAACTGACAATTGATCTTTTCATTTGGTTTGAAATTATCATTCCCCCATTTCCGGTTATTCAGAAAATTAGTAAGTGATGTTTCAAGTGTGCGGAAAATTTTCCGATCAACGGTTGAAGGTATCTGATTATCTACAACCCTGACACGTGCATTTAACTCCTGTGCAGAAATACCTGAGTAAGTAAAAATATAAACCACTAAAATATAAAGCATCCTAATCATTCATCAGCATTTTAATTGTATCGGCAATATCGTTGGCTACATCTGTTTTACTTTTCAAAGGAAACGAATATTCATTTCCTTTCTTATCATAAATGCTGATTTTATTTGTATCAGCGCCAAAACCAGCACCTTCATCTTTCAAAGAGTTCAACACAATCATATCTGCATTTTTTGATTTTAATTTATCAAGTGCAAACTCTTTTTCATTATTTGTTTCCAGTGCAAATCCTACAAGCCATTGTCCCCTTTTTTTTATTTTGCCAAGGCTGCTCAATATGTCTTTGGTTTTTATTAACTCGATCACTAAAGATGATTCAGTTTTTTTAATTTTTTGATCCACTTTCACTAATGGTGTGTAATCAGCTACTGCTGCCGACATAATTGCAATGTTACAATTCTGAAAATGCTCCATACAGGAATTATACATTTCATCTGCATTACTCACTCTTATCAGCTTAGCAGGTTGAATATTGATTCGTTGTGTTGATGGACCAAGTATAAGTATAACATCAGCGCCTCTTTTTGTTAACTCCTCTGCCAATGCAATTCCCATTTTCCCACTTGAATGATTTCCAATAAACCGAACGGGATCAATAGCTTCATATGTTGGGCCCGCTGTTATCAGAATTTTTTTTTCTGAAAAGTCATTCCTGCTCAAAAAAAAACGTTTAATACTTCCAAGAATCTGTTCAGGCTCAGCCATTCTTCCTTCACCTGTTAATCCACTTGCCAATTCACCTGACTCAACCGGAAGCACAATATTTCCAAAAGAGAGCAATGTGTCAATATTTTTTTTAGTAGCAGGGTGTTTCCACATATCCTCATCCATAGCAGGGGCAAGCATTACAGGGCATGTTGCAGATAAATAGACTGCAAGCAATAAATTATCACACAAACCATTAGCCATTTTGGCTAATGTGTTACAACTGAGCGGTGCAACTAAAACGATATCAGCCCATCTTCCCAATTCAACATGATTAGCCCAACTGTTTTCTTCAAACAAATCATGCAGTACTTTGTTTTTTGAGAGTGTCGATAAAACAAGTGGTGAAACAAAATCTTTTGCTGCTGTTGTTATGATCACCTTAACCACTGCCCCTTCCTTCATCAACAAACGAAGAAGCAGGATTGATTTATAAGCAGCAATACTGCCAGTAATCCCTAATACAATTTTTTTCCCTTTCAGTTTCATGTATAGCTGTAAAATAGAATAATTTATTTAATTAATAAACAGCAATGGCGGCCAATGGCCGCCATTTATTAAAAAACTATTTATTGTTATATAAACAAATCGTTTTCGGCACGACGGTGATATACCTTATCGTCCATAAACTCCTGTGTTGCAAGCAATGCAGGGTTTGGCATACGCTCATACGCTTTAGAAATCTCGATCTGCTCTTTGTTTTCATGAATTTCTTCCAAGCTATCGGTATGACTTGCAAATTCTTCCAGTTTATTATGCAACTCCTCTTTAAGAGAAATATTGATTTGGTTGGCACGTTTTGCAACTACAGCTATCGATTCATAAAGATTACCTGTTTTTGCTTTTAGATCTGCAACATTCTTAGTTTCAACCACACTGCTTGTATTTGCACTAACTTTTCTTATCAGTCTGCTCATTTGTAATTGATTTTATATTGTTTTTAGAAAGATTAAAATATTTTTCTGCGTCTTTTAAAAATTTACTCTCGGGAAAACGATCAACAAAATCATAGTACTCTTCTACAACTTTCTCAAACCGCTCTTTCTGCTTTTCTTCAACACTCATTCCTGCATATTGAAAATATGATTTGATGATCATTAACTTATACTCATCAGCCTTTTTTGATTCAGGATAGCGGTTTAACAGTGTTGTAAACGTTATGGCCGCTGCTCTGTATGAACCAACATTATAATATAATTCAGCACTTTTATAATCCTTTACCTCCAGCTTCTCATAACACTGTTCAATGATCTTTTTAGCTTCTTCCGCCTTAGTCGACTCAGGATAATTATTCAGGTGTGCCTGCATAAATCCAATTGCTTTTTCTGTAGTCGTTTGATCCAGTTCTACCCTGGGCGATTGTTTAAAGAAGCAAAAAGCCCGCATATAATCTGCTTCTGACGCTCTTTGACTTTTAGGGAAGGCATCAATAAAACCCTTAAACAGGTTTTCCGCATTCATATAATCTTCCTGGTAAAAAGCACAATAAGCGTATTTATAATAAAGATCCTCAAACCTTGGGTCGTTCCTCAATAAGGGAAACAGATCTTCATATAAAATTTGAGCCTTATTATACTTCTTATTTGCATAATACTGCTCAGCCATTCCTAATTTGTATTCTACGTCTTTACTCTTCAGAATTTTGGTAACAGTATTTTTACTGCATCCAGCAAGAATAAAAAGAGCGATGAAAATAAATAAAAGTCTTGTTCTATAATTCATAAAAGCCAGCGAAGTTAAGATTTTCGGGCAAATTAACCTTATCATTTTTGTAAAGCAGAAAAGACCGGTTAATCTTTTCATAAAGAAAAGCCCCCCAAAAAGGGAGGCTTTTTTATTCGCAGTTAACTTGATTTTATTGCTTTTGCTCTACACGAAGCTCAACTACTGAAGGATCACCTTCATGACAATCGTATTGTGCAACAACACGATCAGCACTGATACCTTGAACTTCAACCAGGTACTTAACAATTGCATCTACACGCTTTTGTCCTAATGACTGACCGGATTTGCTCTTAGCAGCGCTACCGCAAACGATCAGTTTACAAAGAGGATTACCACGTAAAGATGAAGCTACACTTCCTACTAAAGCCTTACCTTCTGCACTTAATGAGCTTGAGTTACCACTGAAGTTGATACTTGGAAGATCAACCAGGTTACACTTAGGCTCTTCTGGTACACGGTTCTTACAGCACTCAGGATCTGGACACTTACCAACACCATCAGCATCTACTGGCTGACACTGAGTAGGAGTAATCAATTCCTTATCCTTACAATCAGGAACACCATCACCATCAGTATCACGGGCTACACCATGTGTATCAACCGGACAACCTGCGGGCGTGTTAGGCTCATTATCAAACTGATCAGTTACACCATCACCATCAGCATCATCCAAAACTGGTTTTGGCAGCTTCATGTGGCGTGGGGCATTTAATTCATTATAAGCATAATCCAAAGGATTTAACCACCAAAGGGGTTCTACAGCTTTAGCACCAAGGCTATAATTCAAATTCACATTTGTATAATGCCATGCATCAAAATCACGGGTTAAAGATGCATCTCCTAAAGACGCTTCCTGCCAACGCTGGCCATCTAATAAGTCATCATTTGTCCAGGTCAGAACTTCTTCAAGACCTAAACTGAAACGCTTGCTTAATTTAAATGCAACACCAAAACCAACCTGTACAGTAGGTTTGAAGGTCATATCAAACAACTTAGGACGGCGTAATAGATGACCTTCAGCATTACTTTCGTATACTTTGTCCATGCCAGCTCTCAGGTCACGTAAAATGTCACCCCTGTTTTTGTTCGCAATTTCATATTTGTTATATACCGAACGGAAGAGTGAAGTATATGGTAAACCAGCTGCATCAAATGCATCAACCTTTGATTCGTAGATCATACCACCAACACCACCAATACCATAAACCACAAAACTTGTTTTGGCTTTATGGAACCGGATATTATTTAAAGTAATGATCCCTTGCAGAGCAAGCTGGTGAGATACAGTTCTGTAGTTATAGTAAACAGGATCGCCTAACAGTTGCCCCATTGGATAAGGAAGGAATCCGTTTGTACTTTGTAATTGACGCAGATTTCCGCTATTGGGTGGACTTTGCGTATTTACCGGCGCAATATAATTCTTTGCCCAAGCCGGGTTTTTAGCATAATTGAATGCAGGCAGCCAATTCATGCCTTTTGCAATACCGCCGCTATAAGCAAGTCTTGCAGAGAAAATATAACCAAATGCCTTTCTAACAGTAGCACCCCATCCAATTTGAGGAATGCGTGCACTTACATCGCCACTAATAGCTACATTACCTACACTTAAGCCAACTTCCCACTGGTTGCGTGGTTTTGCCGGGAAGGGGTATTGGTTTTGTAAAAATTCGTTGTGCTGAGATTGACTCTTTTTTGGAATGAGTGAAGAATCTTTCCAATCGTACTGTGCGTACAAATCGGTAAAAAGAAGACATAGGGCCCCTAAAATAAGGGTGTACTTTTTGCTTGCCATAGTTGTTGTATTAAGTTTCGAAATTTCCTGATGATTATTGCAAAAATAGAGATCAGTTATTAAAAAGCAAATTTTTTATAGTTTATTTACCATCTAAATCTCCCCTGAGACCTATTTACTTCAAAAAGTGCTGCATTTACTTTAAATTAAAATGAAAACTATTCATTTGATGTAAATTGCCGCCACATGAACTCTTCTCAACATATTCAGGAACTGGTCAAAGCCGAATTACAGGAATTTGAAGAAAAATTTAAAATGGCGGTTAAAAGCAGGGTTTCTTTACTCGATCGCATAATGCAATACATCATCAAGCGGAAAGGTAAGCAAGTTCGGCCTATGTTTGTTTTTTTAAGCGCAAAACTTTTTGGACCTGTTACAGAAAACACACACCGGGCGGCAGCGTTAGTAGAACTTCTGCATACCGCTACATTGGTCCACGACGATGTTGTTGATGAATCGATGGAAAGAAGAGGTTTTTTTTCAATTAACGCTTTATGGAAAAATAAGATAGCAGTTCTTGTTGGCGATTACCTCTTATCGAAAGGACTTTTGCTTTCTTTAAAGCATAATGATTTTAATACACTTAAAATCTTGTCTGAAGCTGTTGAAAAAATGAGTGAAGGCGAGCTGCTACAAATAGAAAAAACAAGAAAATTAAACCTGAGCGAAGAAATATACTTTGAAATAATTACGAACAAAACAGCCTCGCTCTTATCATCTGCCTGTGCCGCCGGCACATGGTCTACCACGAATGATCATCATAAAACAGAACAAATGAAACTGTTTGGAGAAAAAGCCGGAATTGCGTTTCAGATTAAAGATGATTTGTTTGATTATGGAAGCGAATCAATTGGCAAACCAACCGGTAATGACATTAAAGAAAAAAAACTCACACTCCCTTTGATCTATACTTTAAACACTGTAAGCAAGGAAAAGAAAAGAGAATTGATTTATATTCTAAAAAACGAAAACAGACATAAGAAATATGTGCAACAGGTAATTGAAGAAGTAATTAATACAGGAGGGATTGCTTATGCAACAGAAAAAATGAATCGGTACAGAGATGAGGCAATTGCTGTATTGCACCAGTTTCCTGAAAATGAAATAAGAAATGGATTAGAAGCATTGGTGCGTTTTACAACCGACAGAAAATATTAATGCATGCAAAAAAGATGGACCATTTTGCAGGCAGATGATTTTAAAACCGCAGCACTCGCAAAGGAATTGAACGTACACCCGACAATTTGCAAAATTCTTGTTCAACGTAGTGTAGATACATTTGAAAAAGCAAAACAATTTTTCCGGCCTCAGCTAAATGAATTGAATGATCCCTGGCTGATGAAGGATATGCAGGCAGCAACAGAAAGAATAATGCATGCTTTTGAACAGAAAGAAAAGATTCTGGTGTTTGGCGATTATGATGTGGATGGCACAACCAGCGTGGCCTGTATGTATCAATTCATTGTTTCTGTTTATGAAAAAGAACTCACTGATTTTTATATCCCTCATCGTTACAGAGAAGGGTATGGCGTTTCAAAGCAGGGGATTGATTATGCAAAAGACAATGGTTTTACTTTAATTATTTCACTGGATTGCGGTATTAAATCAGTTGAGCTGATTTCGTACGCAAAAGAATTGGGTATTGATTTTATTGTTTGTGATCACCATCTCCCCGATTCAACTTTACCTCCTGCAATTGCCATCCTCAATCCAAAACAAAAAGATTGCAACTATCCTTATAAAGAATTATGTGGTTGTGGTGTTGGCTTTAAATTGATCTCAGCTCTCGGGCAGAAATTAAAAATTGAAGCAGGAAAAATTTATTGTTATCTCGATCTGGTTGCAACTGCCATTGCTGCTGATATTGTTCCGTTAACAGGTGAAAACAGGATCCTTGCTTTTCATGGTTTGAAACAAGTTAACACAAACCCGTCAAATGGTATAAAAGCATTAATGTTTTTAAGCAAGGCTGAAAAAGAAATGCATATTACCAACCTGGTTTTTATGATTGCCCCACGTGTAAATGCTGCAGGCAGAATGGATGATGCAAAAAAAGCAGTGCAGATGTTTATTGCCGGTACATATGAAGAAGCTCTTGGTTTTGCTGAAATGTTACATGCTGATAATGATGAACGAAAAGAAGCCGATGCATCAATTACAGAAGAAGCATTATCCATCATCAGCAAGGATGAAAAATTACAGACAAAAAAAACAACAGTACTATTTCAACCGCATTGGCATAAAGGAGTGGTTGGCATTGTTGCTTCCCGTTTAACTGAACATTATTATCGTCCCACTATCGTATTAACACAAAGTGGCGAATATGCTGCAGGGAGTGCCAGGAGTGTAACTGGCTTTGATTTGTATGAAGCTGTTCATGCATGCAGAGAACATTTGCTTGGTTATGGCGGTCATTTTGCTGCTGCTGGTTTAACACTGTTACCTCAAAACATTGAAGCATTTACAAATGCCTTTGAAAAAGTAGTTGAGCAAACCATCACACCCGAGCAATTGATCCCCGAAATTGTAATTGATGCAGAACTTTCTTTTGCAGATATAAAACAAGGGTTTTTCAACATCATCAAACAAATAGAACCGTTTGGCCCGGAAAATATGCGTCCTGTTTTTATTTCACGAAATGTAACAGATACAGGTTTTAGCAAAATCGTAAAAGAACAGCATCTTCGTTTAGTAGTAAAACAAAATGCTGTAACATTAACAGGAATTATTTTCAGGGCAGCCCACCTGCTGACGATTGTACAAAATGGCCCGTTTGATGTTGTATACACAATAGATGAAAATGAGTGGAACGGAACCACTACCCTTCAACTCAAAGTAATTGATATAAGATCCTCTGTTGCTTGAAACTGTTGAGACACATACAATACTTTCTTTACATCGCTGCCAATTGGGGAATAAGGATTGGTTTATTTACGTTAAAAGAAGAGCTGAAAGGCGAAAAGAAATACCGGATCAATACAACTTCGTACAGCAATCTTTCCCGTTATAAAATCACAGGTGCACAGCTTGCGCATGCAACAGAATATATGCCGGTTAATTATTTTACACTGGAGCAATTACTTTCCCATCTTCCTGACAATGCTACAAATGGTGTTTTTCTTGATATAGGTTGTGGTAAAGGAAGAGCCATGTGTGTAGCTGTTGCTTATGGTTTCAGAAAAGTGACAGGTATTGATTTTGCAAAACAATTGATTGATGCAGCAGAAAAAAACCTGGCACAAACAAAAGACCTGCATCCAACTCTTGAATACAGCCTGCATTGGAAAGACGTAGTTAGTTTTGATATAAGGCAAGAGGTAAGCACCGTGTTTATGTTTAACCCATTCGATGAAATACTCATGCAGACAGTTATCCGTAAGATAAATGATTCACTCAGATTGCATCCTCGACCTTTTTATATATTATATGCAAGCCCGAGACATGAAGACTTATTTTTTGCAGAGAATTACGACGTAGTTTTCCGTATAAAAAAATTCAATTATCTCGAAGGGGTGATTTTGGTCAAACAATAATCCAATCAGTATTCAACAACAGCCCTTCTTTGATGTTAATAAATATTTAATTGCACTTATTCAAAAGTGAGTACTGATTAGCATTACATTTATCCCTCCAAAATCCCTTCGATTAATCCGGTCCCATTTCCTTCCTTTATTTATTATTAGAAAAGTAAACTATTGTTACAATGAGAAAAATTTATCTGCAACTATTGTTGTCATTTATTTATTTGTTAGGTATCAGTGCGGCCAGTACAGCACAGGTTGTAATCAGCCAGATTTATGGCGGAGGTGGAAATTCAGGTGCCACTTTAAAAAATGATTTTATTGAAATCTTCAACAGGGGTACAAGTTCAGTTAATCTTACCGGATGGTCTGTTCAATATGCATCTGCAACCGGTACTACCTGGACAAAGACAGATTTGACAAATGTTACTCTTGCACCGGGGCAGTATTATCTTATCCAGGAAGCAGTTGGAGCCGGAGGTACAGTTAACTTACCCACTCCAGATGCAACAGGAACAATTGCCATGAGTGCCACCGCAGGAAAAGTTGTTTTGCTAAATGTAAATACATTGATAACTGCAGGTACCTCATGCCCAACCGGAGCTACAGTTCAGGATATTGTTGGGTTTGGTACAACCGCCAATTGCTTTGAAGGTGCCGGGCCTACACCTGCTCCTTCCAATACGGTTGCAGTACTACGTGCAGGAAATGGCTGTACAGATAACAATATTAATTCATCAGATTTTGCCACCGGAACACCCAACCCAAGAAATACGGCAACTGCATTAAATCCTTGTTCGGGTCCTCCTGTGCTTACAGTATCAGTTTCCACAGGTGTCAATGCATCTGAACCATCAACCAATGGAACATTTACTGTTACTCTTTCAGCTGCAGCCCCAGTGGCGGGTGTTACAGTTACATATACATTGAGTGGTACAGCCAGTTCTGGTGTAGATTATAGTGATGCCCTTTCTGGTTCGATAACAATCCCTCAGGGAAATTTATTGGGCACTATTACTTTATCTCCCAACGATGATTTATTTTTTGAAGGAACAGAAACAATCGGCATTACACTTAATACAGCAACCAATTCATATACAATTCCTGTTGGCACAAGTTCTGCAAGTATAAATTTATTAGATAATGATTCTCCTCCTTCCGTTTCAGTTGTAGCAGGTCTTGCTGCAGCAGAACCCGCAACAAGCGGAACATTTACGATTAATCTTTCTTCAGCAGCACCAGTTGGCGGTGTTAGTGTTAGTTATACATTAAGCGGCTCTGCATTATTAAATACAGATTTTAGTGATGCACTTGCTGGAAGTATTTTAATTCCTGCAGGAAGTAGTACCGGAACAATCACGTTGAATGTAACAGATGATGCTTTTATTGAAGGAACAGAAACGATTGGCATTACATTAAACAGTGCTACAAATTCATTTGTAATTGGAGCACCAAATACTGCAATCATCAATTTAAATGATAATGACAATCCTCCGATTGTTATAAACGAAGTGTATGGTGGTGGTGGTAACGGTGGTTCTAATTATAAGAATGATTTTATTGAACTGTTTAATAAC
>JANMOR010000175.1:0-3821 GCA_031369435.1 Chitinophagaceae bacterium | reverse complement strand
TTGTACCAGATCTTCCATAAAATCGGGAGTCTTGCTTGTGGTTTAACAACTATTGTTTGAATATTGCTGATACCGCTAAATTCCATTGCAGTTGAACGATCAAAAAGAAAATAAAACCGGTGTTCGGGATGCGAACGGGCAATTCGTATAAATATTTCCTCAATAAAGTAACCATAACCTTCCATTTTCCCCGGAAGCATTGCCCTTGTATTAATAGCGATGTTCATTTAGTAAGGCAGCAAAGGTAAGTGTGAAAGAATCATGAGTAAGTGAAGCGGCCGATTAGTTCAATATAAAGTTTTCGAGATTGATCATAACAGCAAATAGCACATCAAAAACCGTTGATTTCCCAAGCATAAATTCAAAGGAAATACGATTGTAATAACCCTTTCTAAAACTTACTTTTACATTGAATTGAATGAATAAGTTGTTTCAATTGTTGTTAAACTTTAAAATGATGTGGATTTTACGGCTGTTGTATTAAGCATATTCACTTAATATTTGATTTTTTTTATACCCTTCAAAAAAAAGATGAACAGATGATGTCTTTTGGAACAGTAATTGCTAATTATAGAAAGATTCGGGTTATTAATTTTAGAATAAATTATTGTATTTTAGTGTCTTACGAATTAAGAATATTTCTTTCGCAACAGGAAAGAGTCAGGATACATTGATGGTTTTACAATGTGGATTTTGGGTAAACGACCCCGCTTTCCAGCGGGGTCTATTCTTTTTAAGCATTTTCACTTATTGCATACTATTCTTCAGCAATCTATATTTGATGTGGAAATCAATATCTCTATATCCTAAAACCGTAAACTATGAAGAAGCTAACATTTGTACTGTTATTTTGTACATCAGCTTTCCTTTCATTTTCCCAGGAAGTAAAATTTGAATCAGGCCGCACAAAGCATGATGTAAAGCCGCAGTTATTTGCGGGTCTTTCAGAAAAATTTGCTTTAACTCCAACTTTTATTGAAGATGTAATGAATTTACAGGTAAAACAACCTGTTGAAGTAGTTGTTTCCTCAAGGTTAATTATAAAGGGAAATGTTTCCTCCATTAATAAAGATGTTCCGGGCCTAACAACTGTTTCTATTCAGTCGTCAGAAACAGAAGGCTTGGTATTATCATTATCCAGGCTTATTCTTCCTGATCAAACAATTGTGTACAGGGGAATTGTCATCAGCAAAAATCACAGTGATATGCTGATGCTGGACAAAGATCCTGTTACCGGTAATTATACATGGACCAAAAAACAAGTTTCAATGTTAATTGCAGATTGATTTGTTTGTAAGTCCGGTTGACTATATTTTATATCTATATCCTTATTAAAATCCAATTCTATGAAACTCTTTTTAACCGTATGCTTTGTTGCTGTTTTTGCAACAGTTGCTTTAAAAGCAACAGCTCAGGTTCCTAAATTAAACAGCTATCCTACACAAACAACTGCTGTCATTTTCTTAGATTTTGATGGCCAAACAGTAAATTCTCCTTATTGGAATGGAGGTAATTCATTTTATGCTACTCCACCAACTTTTACAAACGAGCAGATTACTGCAGTGTTTAACCAGGTGGCAGAAGATTTCAGACCTTTTAACCTGAACATTACAACTGACTCTACTGTTTATTTTGCTGCTACTGCAACAAAAAGACAGCGTATTATCGTAACATCATACAGTACCTGGTACGGAAGTGCCGGTGGTGTTTGTTACATTGAATCATTTCGTTGGGGAATGGAAGTGCCCGGATTTGTTTTCAGTAATTTATTAGCACATAACCCTAAGAATGTTGGTGAAGCCTGCTCACATGAATCAGGACACAGCCTTGGATTAAATCATCAAACAAGATATGATGCCAACTGTAATTTTTTAAATGAATATAATCCCGGTACAGGACCCAATAATAGTGAAATAGGCTGGGCTCCTATTATGGGTAACAGCTATGCAAAAAATTTGTCGCTCTGGCATACCGGCACAACCACAAGTGGATGCAACTCCGTTCAGAATGATCTTTCCATCATATCAAGCAATGCCAATGGATTCGGTTACAGAACTGATAGTGTAGGTAATTCAACCAACCAATCTTCAAATGTTAGCTTCAACGGACAAACATATGCGGTGAATGGTTTTGTAAACAGCACCAATGATATTGATATGTTCCGTATAACACTCCCGGAAAGAGGCCATTTTACAATGAGCGCTATCCCTTCAAGTGTAACTGGCACGGGCGGTTATTTGTCATCAAATATTGATGTACAGGTTTCATTACTTGCCAGCAATGGTAGTGTTATCAATGTATACAACCCAACAACATCTGTTCAATCAGCTATTGACAGTATTTTAGATGGAGGAACTTATTATTTAAAAGTGACCAATATAGCCAATGCCAATGCCATCAACTATGGTATGTTGGGTAACTATGTTATGAGTGGTGCATTTTTACCTAACTCAACTCTCCCTGTTTACAGCCTTACATTAAACGGTGCAATTACCAATAATAAACATGATTTAAACTGGAACATCGTTGCTGATGAACCTATTGAATCAATTACTCTTGAAACTTCTGCAGATGGAAAAAACTTTAATGATCTGCAGGAAGTAAGCGGAACGCTTCGCAAGTTTGTTTATCAACCTTACGAAAAAGGAACCGTTTATTACAGATTGCATGTCGTAACTGCATCACAACTGAAATACTATTCAAACATTGTTTCATTGCGTGAAGTAAGTGGCATTTCAAAATACAACCTCCTTTCAAACCTGGTTAATGGAAGCTCCCTTGCTGTTAACAGTACAGGCAGCTATAACTGGAGAATGCTGGATATGAACGGCCGCAATGTTGCAAATGGTAAAATGAACATCGGTCTTAACCGCATCAATACAAATCAGCTAACAAATGGTATGTATTTGCTGCAAATCATCGATGGTTCTGAGATTTCTACAGAAAAATTCGTAAAACAATAATATTTAACCTTCGAGACACTTTTTGTTTACCACTGATCATCGCTGCCCTTTTTTAAGGGCAGCTTTATTTATATGAGCCCTTTACTTACCTTTGTACATGACAAATTTGGAATGGAGTATGGAATATAATACCACAAGAAATCATTTAACCATTCGTGAATACGGCCGGCACATCCAGAAAATGGTGGATCATATCCTTACCATTGAGGACCGTGATAAGCGCCAGGAACAGGCGCATGTGGTAATTGAGTTGATGGGATTTTTAAACCCGCATTTAAAAAACGTTGAAGACTTCAGGCATAAGTTGTGGGATCATTTATTTTTAATTGCTGATTTTAAACTGGATGTTGATAGTCCTTATCCCATCCCTACAAGTGAAACATTAAAAGCAAAACCGCAACAGTTACCTTACCCCAAACGTTATCCCCGTTATAATCATTTAGGTAAGAATATTGAAGTGGTGATTGATAAAGCTTTGAAAGAAGAGAACCCCGAAAAGAAACAGGGCTTTGCCAATGCCATCGCCTATTACATGAAGCTTACCTATAGCAACTGGCATAAAGAACTGGTGCACGACGATTCTATACAAAGTGAATTATCAACTATTACTAAAGGAGAATTAGAGTTCAACAACCGCCCATTTGTAAAGCACCGGGTTGATAACAGGGACGAAATGGATGACTATGGCGGAGGCAGGAGCGGCTACCGTAAAAATTTTGGCAGCAGAAGCAATACCGGTGGCAGCAGGGATAACCGTGGCGGCAGTGGAAATAACCGCGGCGGTGGAAGAGATAACCGTGGTGGTAATAGCGGCGGCGGAAGAGATAATAACCGTAACTTTAAGAAACGTTATTAATT
>JANMOR010000163.1:0-7958 GCA_031369435.1 Chitinophagaceae bacterium | reverse complement strand
CATTAATAATTCTGAATCATGAGCCGTAAAGGAAAAGTTTTAGTAGCAATGAGTGGCGGTATTGATAGTACCGTTACGGCTCTCATGTTGCATCATGAGGGGTATGAAGTAGTGGGTATTACCATGAAAACATGGGATTATGCAAGTAGCGGAACAGGAGCTAAAGGAAAGAAAGAAACCGGCTGTTGTAACCTCGATAGTTTTAACGATGCCCGTGCCGCAGCAGTGCAGCATGGGTTCCCTCATTATATACTCGACATCAGGGATGAGTTTGGCGGTTTTGTGATTGACAATTTTGTTGATGAATATCTCAATGGCCGTACACCTAACCCCTGTGTACTTTGTAATACGCATATTAAATGGCGGGCATTATTAAAAAGAGCCGATGCCATGAATTGCGATTTTATTGCAACAGGCCATTATGCCAATGTGCACCTGCATGATAATGGCCGTTATTTCATCAGCAAAGGAGTTGATGAAACAAAAGATCAGAGTTATGTGTTATGGGGTTTACAACAGGATTTGCTGCAACGTACTTTGCTGCCATTGGGCGGTTATCGAAAATCAGCTATCAGGCAAATGGCTTTGGATTATGGCTATCCTGAACTGGCGAAAAAAGCAGAGAGCTATGAAATATGTTTTGTACCCGATAATGATTACCGTGGTTTCCTGAAACGGAAAGTGGAAGGCCTGGAAGAAAAAGTAAACGGCGGAAATTTTGTTGACAAAGACGGAAAGATACTTGGGCAACATAAAGGCTATCCTTTTTATACAATTGGTCAACGCAAAGGATTGGATATCACTTTTGGCAAACCTGTTTTTGTAACGGAGATCGTACCCGAAACAAACACCATTGTTTTAGGCGATGAAGAAGACCTTAACAAATTGGATATGAAAGTTGGCAAGATCAACCTGCTGAAATACGATACCATCACACCGGGCATGGAAGCCATCATCAAGATCAGGTATAAAGACAAGGGTACTTTATCCAATATCTTCCCCAATGAAGATGGAACAGTGAGCGTTCGGTTTTATGAAGATGCCAAAGGTATTGCCCCCGGCCAAAGTGCTGTATTTTATGAAGGAGACGAGGTGATTGGCGGAGGAATTATCATGCGCCAACCGGTTATTTAAAACAATGAATTGTAAAATAAATCGTTATTAGGTACGCATAGCGTACCTTTTTTATGCAGCGTCGGGTCTTGATAAAGAGTCTCAATAGCATAAAAACAAGAATCATTAACTAACTTAGCCGTAATGAAATTCAGTACTACCCATCCCGTTCTCATGAGAAAAACCTTTTTTGCATTCATCCTGCTTGTTCTTTTCAGTGCCTGTAAAAGAACAGATACACTTGAAACTATTACGCTTGAAGAAATTGCTCCAATAAAAATTGGAAAGTATATTACTTACCGTGTCGATTCATTGGTTTTTGCTAACTCTGGCAAAACAACTGAAATTCACCGATACCGTTTTCGGCATATTGTTGAAAAAGAAGTAAAAGATAATCTTAACAGACCTGCATGGCTTGTAACTACTTATATCAACGATTCGTTAGGCAATGGCCCTTGGATTGCCAGCGGCGTTTATATTGTTACTCCAGTTGACAAACAATTAGAAGTAAGCGAAAACAACCTGCGTGTTATTAAAATTCATTTACCCGTTAAAGAAGGATTTAACTGGAAAGGAAATTCTTTTTTACCCGATCGTCCTTATAATCCACAATATCCCATCAGTATAGATGGCAACATGAGCTTATGGGAATTTACTTATGGATCAGTCAACCAAAAAGTACGGATAGGAACTGTTGATATTGCAGATGTAAGCACCATTACCCATATTGATGCTTCTGAAAATGTTCCCATCCGCACCGACACAGCTTTTGCATCACGTGAATTTTCATTAGAAAAATATGCAAAGAATATTGGTCTTGTTTACAGGGAAATTGAATTGTGGGAAAATCAACCCCGCCCCCGTACAACAGGCAATCCCCCCAACATTACTACAACTTATGATCCTGTAAGGATTGGTTTTGGTGTGAAGATGTGGATGATTGACCATAATTAATTTGTAAATTGGGTTACGAATATCAACCATGCAAAAACTTTTCCTTCTTTTTTGTTTGTCGGTTTTTTTCATCAACGATGGTTATAGCCAGTTTACCAAACGGGTTGTTTTTTTTACAGATAAGAATGAAACTACTTTCACTTTAAATAATCCAACTGCATATTTATCTGCCCGTGCCGTTGAACGAAGAACCAGATATAATATCGCAGTTGACAGTACAGATCTTCCGCTGATTGCAAGATATGTTGACAGCATCGTAAAGTCCGGCACTGTTGTGTTGCTTGGAAGATCAAGATGGATGAATGCTGTCATGATTCAAACAAGTGATGCTAACGCTATTGCAAAAATCAACTCTTTCCCGTTTGTAAAATCAGTTGCAAATATTGCTTTACAAAGTAACACATCCATTACTCCCGATAAGTTTGCACCCATACCTTCAGCTCCAGCTACTATTTCGAATCGTATTGAACAGGTGCTGGCCGATACATTTAATTATGGCTCATCTTCCAACCAGGTAAAAATTCACAAAGCAGAATTCCTGCATAATATCGGTGGCAGAGGACAGGGAATGATCATGGCATTTTTGGATGCAGGATTTTTTGGTTATCTCACCAATCAATTTTTTGATAGTGCAAGAGTAAGAAACCAATTTCTCGGAACATGGGATTTTGTTGCCGGTAATGCAAGTGTAAATGAAGACAACTCACATGGCATGCAATGTTTTTCAACTGTTGCTGCTTACAGACCCGGTGTGTTTGTTGGCAGCTGTCCTGAATCAAAATATTTTTTATTCAGAACAGAAGATGTTGGTTCGGAACAAATGATTGAAGAATACAACTGGGCCATAGGTGCTGAGTATGCTGACAGTGCAGGTGTTGATGTGATTTCTTCATCGCTTGGTTATACAACTTTTGATAATTCCACTTTCAATCATACCTATGCTGATATGAACGGCAATACAACTGTTATTTCACGTATGGCTGATATGGCTGCCAAAAAAGGAATGCTGGTTGTAAACAGTGCCGGTAATGATGGGAACGGTACATGGCATTATATTGGTGCGCCTGCTGATGGAGATAGTGTATTAAGTGTGGGTGCTGTAAATGGAAGCGGTGTTATTGCTTCCTTTTCCAGTTATGGACCAACAAGCGATGGACAAATAAAACCGGATGTGGTTTCAGTTGGTGCAGGCACTATTGTTTCATCAACAACTGGAACTGTAACAACCAATAGCGGCACTTCTTTCTCAGGCCCTAATATGGCTGGCATTGCAACCTGTTTATGGCAATTGTTTCCCGAATATAATAACTGGAAGATCATTACCACTTTACATAAAGCGTCTGATAAATATGCAACTCCCGGTGAACGTTATGGTTACGGATTGCCCAATATGAAAACAGCAGTTGGCATTTTAGTGAGTGACCTTTCTAACATGACGGCAAGCCTGAATAACATAACAACAACAATTAACTGGAACAGTAAGGATATTTCAAGTATGCGTTATGATATTGAACGCAAACTGCCCAGTGAAATAAATTATACAAAAATTCAAAGCATTGTTATTACAGGATCTGTTTTTGCCAACAGGAATTATCAATACCAGGATAACATCAGCAGCAGTTCAACGGGAATCATTACCTATCGTATTAAACAGGTATTAGATACAACAACAGCAACCTTTACTGAATTTGCAATTGATTCGGCAACGGTAAACCTGTTACCTACTTCTTTAGTTGACATCAACAACCGCTCAAAATTACTACAGTTATTCCCCAACCCTGCCCAATCAACCATTGCATTAAAGTTCAATGAAGAAAGAACGATGGCTGATATCAGTATCCGGATTTATAACACACAGGGACAACTTGTTTGGAAACAGGAATACAACAAACCAAATGGCATCATCACACATTCGATTACGATAAACAGTTTACAAAAAGGAAATTATGTGATGCTGGTACTGGAGAATGGAAAACAATATGCAGTAAAAGAGTTTGCGAAACAGTAGACCTCAGCTTTTTTTAAATAATGCTGCAAACATTGTATCAGCTTTTACTTCATATCCTTTCAACAATTTCATTTCAATCAATTCCATCTCAGCATTTTCTTTAATGAAATGAACAACTCCTTCATTTTCCTTTTCAAAAACTGAGCAGGTGCTGTATAAAAGGAAGCCCCCTTTTTTTATGTATGGAATAATATTAGTGACAATCTTTTTTTGAAGTGTTGCATATTCATCCATTTTTGCTGCTTTAAAAAAATGCAATTGTTCCGGAGTTCTTCCCCATGTACCCGAGCCGCTGCAGGGAACATCGGTAATGATTAGATCATATAATGAATGATGCGATACAAATGATGAATCGGAGAGATCAGCAACAAAGCTGTTGTACTTTTTTATTTCAGCTTCTTCAAAACGGGCCTGCAGGTTTGAAAGAATGGAATTACGGATATCAGATACAGTTAATTCACTACCAGGCATGAGATCATAGGCCATGATAGACTTGCCTCCACTTGCTGCACAGCAATCCCAAACAGAAAATTGCTTCTTTGATGATTGATAATTGACCATGTTCAGCAACTCCCCTACTCTTTGCGAACTGTAATCCTGCACAACTGCTTCTTTGTTCAATTTTATGATATCATCAATCTTTGATGTGTTGGTTAATGCTACACATGTATCATTGATCATCTGAAAAGAAAGCCCGTCCGCCTCCAATTTGCTGATCACTTTTTCCTTTTGTCCCGGCCTGATTCGTAAAAACAAATCGGGTTGTGTTAAATGACTCCATGCAAAAGCATTTTTATCTATCCCATTACTTAATTCATCTGTAAACGGAAAAATCAATCCAGGATCAAATGGATAATTAAGCACTATTAATTTTTCTTCAACACTTAGGCTGGCTTTTTCATTCCACTCAGGCTTGAGATTCATCAGTATATCATTCCCTTCATTGGAACAAAGAAAAAGAGCAATCAACAAACGTTCTTCCATTGCAACCGTTTCAAACAATTTTCCTGTTCTGAAAAAGCAGTAGCAAATATGACTGATCTGTTTACGGTCTTTACTGCCGAATTTTTTATTGGCACTGAATTGTTTTTTTATGAAAGATGCAAAAGGCTCATTGCCTTTATATGCAATAAGAATTTCTTTAGCTGAATTAATGTAAGAATGGAAACGGCTCATAGCTGCAAAGAAAGGGAATAAAAAAGCGTTCAGCAGACGCAGAACGCTTTATTGCAAGTAACCGTTAGAAGTTACGAGGTGTTTTAAACTTCCAACAGAGTCTTTACAGGGTCCTTTCCAAAGAGCAACAGCTCCGGATTCTCCAGTAATTCTTTTACTCTAACTAAAAAGCTCACACTCTCTCTTCCATCTATAATTCTATGATCATAACTTAATGCCAGGTACATCATGGGCCGAACAACTACTTGCCCGTTTACAGCCATTGGTCGTTCCTGAATTTTATGCATTCCCAAGATAGCACTTTGTGGTAAATTAATAATGGGCGTACTCATTAACGATCCAAACACACCACCATTGGTGATGGTAAATGTTCCGCCTGTTAATTCATCCATCGTTAATTTATTATCTCTTGCTTTGCCTGCCAGCTCAACTACTTTCTTTTCTACATCTGCCATACTGATGCTTTCCACATTTCGGATAACAGGAACGGTTAAGCCACGTGGAGTTGAAACAGCAATAGAGATATCAGCATAATCATGATAAACGAGTTCTTCCGCATCAAGATAAGCATTCACCGCAGGCCATTCACTTAATGCAATGGCACATGCTTTTGCAAAGAAGCTCATGAAACCAAGATTAACACCATGCAATTCTTTAAACTTGTCTTTATATTTTGTTCGGATTTCCATGATGCGGCCCATATCCACTTCATTGAAGGTGGTTAACATGGCCGTTGTATTCTTACTTTCAACCAATCTTCTGCTGATGGTTTTACGCAGGTTGCTCATCTTTTCCCTGCGCACATTGCGGCTGTTTAATCCACTACCGTTAAAGGAGATTTTACCGGGATTAGAAATAGCCTGCAATACATCTTCTTTCAAAATTTTTCCACCACTGCCCGATGCTTTGATCGTTTGCGGATCAACTTTTTTATCAGCAATAATTGCGGCAGCAACAGGTGATGCTTTGATATCGTTGGGAACAGCAGCAACGGCAGCAGTAGTTTCCTGTTTTTTAACTTCAGGTTTTGCTGCAGCTTCTTTCTTGTCTTCTTTCTTCTCTTCTTTTACTTCTGCAGTTGCAGGTTTGGTTGCAGCTTCATCAATCTGGCAAACAACATCACCAATTTTAATCGTATCGCCTTCTTTAGCGCCTTGTTTCAATACACCAGCCTGCTCAGCACTTATTTCAAATGTTGCTTTTTCACTTTCCAGTTCGGCAATCACTTCATCCCGTTCAACCCATGCACCATCAGGCTTGGTCCATTTTAATAATGTTACTTCGCTGATGGATTCGCCTACCACGGGAACTTTTATATCAATCATAATAAACCGGTTTCAATTTCGAAAATAATATCTCTCACTAACAAATATCCAAATTAAATAGAAAAAGCAGTATCAATAATTTCGGCCTGCTCCTGCTGATGCACTTTATTATAACCTGTAGCTGTTGATGCAGAAGCCTGCCTGCTGATAACTCCAAAGTTGATACTCTTTAAATTCATTTGCAGGAACCATGCTGCACCCATATTCAAAGGTTCTTCCTGTATCCAGAACCAGGTAGCCTTACTGTATTTGGCATACAACGATTCTATTTGCTGAACAGGTAAAGGATATATCTGCTCCAAACGAATGATGGCAATATCAGTGCGGTTTTCTTTTTGTTTCCGTTCTGCCAGATCGAAATACATTTTACCGCTGCAGAAAAAAACTTTCTTTACCTGTGTTGCATCGGGATTGGTTGGATCATCTATCACTTCTTTAAAACCTCCCTTTATAAATTCATCTTTCAATGAATAAGAACCGGGGTGACGCAAATTGGCTTTGGGTGAAAAAATGATCAATGGTTTACGGAAGGGCCATGCAATTTGCCGGCGTAATGCATGAAAGAAATTAGATGATGTGGTGATATTGACAATCACCATATTCAATTCAGCACACATTTGTAAAAACCGTTCCATTCTTGCACTGCTATGCTCAGGGCCTTGTCCTTCATATCCATGCGGCAGCAACATGGTAACAGCATTCATCCTGTTCCATTTTTGCTCACCTGCTGCAATAAACTGATCGATCATGGTTTGTGCACCATTACAAAAATCACCAAATTGTGCTTCCCATAAAACCAATGCATTGGGATTGGCTAAAGAATATCCATATTCAAAACCAAGTACAGCATATTCACTCAGCAATGAATTATAAATTCTGAAAATACCTGAAGCACCTTCAATATTTTCAAGGCGGTTGTAAGGAAGATTGGTTACCTCATCCTGCAATACTGCATGACGATGACTGAAAGTACCACGACGAACATCCTGTCCGCTCATTCGCACATCTTTTCCTTCGAGCAACAAACTTGCATAGGCCATTAACTCACCCGTTGCCCAATCAATTTTATTTTCTGATTGATATAATTTTATTTTTTCCTGGATGATCTTCTCCACTTTTTTCAATGGCTTAAAATCATCGGGCCATTTCATGAGCGATTGAAATATTTTTTCAACATCACTTTCACTGATGGCTGTAACAGGCGATTGTTCAAAATCTTCAGCAGTTGCCCTACGCAAACTTTTCCATGCTAATTCAGGAGGCTGGTAATGATAAGGAAGTGGATTTTGTTTTACATCATCCAATCGTTCCTGCAAATCGCTCCAGAACTTTTTTTCCATTTCCTGTGCAAGTTCTTTTGCATCTGTTTCTCCATTCTGCAA
>JANMOR010000120.1:0-5340 GCA_031369435.1 Chitinophagaceae bacterium | reverse complement strand
GATGGAATTGATCTTTATCTCTCCCAATCAAATGAAGAAACTGTTGTTGTGAGTGCTTCAAGAGATGAATACAAAAGCCGTTTAAAAACTGAAGTGGAAGATGGGTTGTTGAAAATTTATTACGACCGTGAATCATTTGCTGACTGGACCAGCTCGGACAAAAAGCTGAAAGTATATGTGTCGTTCAAAACACTCGATAAGTTAACAGCTTCTGCAGGAAGTTCCGTTAAAGTAGATGGAATTATTAAAGAAGAAGTATTGAGTTTGTTTATTAAGTCAGGCGCTACCTTTAAAGGAGTTATTGAAGCAGGCAAATTAATTGTTGAAACAGAGAGTGGAGCAAAATCAATCATCTCCGGTTCAGCAGGAACGTTTAATGTGAGTGCCAATAGCGGAGCAAGGATGGAAGCATATGCATTATCAACGGGAAAAGCCGATATCCGATCAACATCGGGTGCTAAAGTGGAAGTAACTGTTAATGAAGAAATGAAATTATATGCTTCAAGCGGTGGAAGTATTTATTACAAAGGCAAAGGAAAAATTAGCGAAGTAGGTACCAATATCGGCGCCATCATTCGCCGTACTGATAATTAATCAAATAATCAAAACAAGTAAAACCTTATTACAATGAAGAAGTTTTTAATGACATGTGTTTTATTGATTGCAGTTTTTCCTGCTTTGTTTGCACAAGATGTAACCGTTATCAATGATAAAAATGCACAGGAAAGAAAAGTTGGGAGCTTTCATGCCATTCGTGTTTCAAGTTCTTTTGATGTTATCATCAAACAAGGCAATGAAGAAGCAGTGGTGGTGAGTGCAAGCGAAGATAAATACCGCAGCCGTATTAAAACAGAAGTGGTGAATGGAGTGCTTCGCATTTCTTACGAAAATGAAAGTGTATGGAAATGGAATACCGGCGATAAAAAACTGAGAGCCTATGTTTCAGTAAAAAATATTGATATGATTGATGTGAGTGGTGCCTGCGATGTAAAGATTGATGGTGTATTGAAAGGTTCTAAATTAAAAGTGGAACTCAGTGGTGCATCCAGTTTAAAAGGTGAAGTAGATGTAAATGAAATGTTTGTTGATCAAAGCGGCGCTTCTAATTCAAATGTTAGGGGAAGAGCAACAAATATTGAAATTGAAGTGAGCGGTGCAAGTGATTTTAAAGGCTTTGACCTGGTTACAGAAAATTGCAAAGCACAAGCTTCCGGAGCATCCGATATCAGGATCACTGTCAACAAAGATTTAAAAGTAAAAGCAAGCGGATCAAGCGATGTAGAGTATAAAGGCAATGCATTGATCAGTGATTTTTCTACCAGCGGCGCATCAAGTTTAAAGAAAAGAAGTTCAAAATAAAGTTTCAAAATCAATGATGAACAAAGAGGCAGAACAAAAGTTCTGCCTCTTTGTTTTGGGTGCAATTGGTTTTACCCTTACTTTTGCCGTCCATTCCGCGAAGTAGAGCAGCGGTAGCTCGTCGGGCTCATAACCCGAAGGTCGGGAGTTCGATCCTCCCCTTCGCAACAGATAAGGCCCTTAAGGGCCTTTTTTATTTTAGTTCTTTGTTTTTATTTTGGAGGGATGAATTGTGATCTCTTATCCGCCAGCCGGCAGACGAGAGTTTAATTCTCTCTTTCATTTTTCTTATTATGTTCAATGTTTATGTTTTGTATCCAGAGAAGTACAACAAGATTTATGTTGGAACGACTTCAAATCTCGAAGAGAGATTTAAATCGCATAATGAGTTGGGAACAAAAGGATGGACTATTAAATTTCGACCCTGGATGATTCTTTATACTGAAGAGTATGAAGAAAAATCTTTAGCTCTTTTAAGAGAAAAGCAATTGAAATCAGCACAAGGAAGACTTTTTATCAGGTCATTGATTGTGAAGAGGTAGTCTTAGGGCTCATATCCGCCAGTTGGCGGACGGGAGTTCGATCCTCCCCTTCGCAACAAAAGGCCCATAAAGGGCCTTTATTATTTTATTCACCTTTGTTTCTGCAATCAACAAACAGTTTTATCTTTCAGATCATTGCTTGTAGCTTGCAGCCAGCAGCTAGAAGCATCAAATATGAAAGTTGGATTTGTAAACATATTCGGAAAGCCCAATGCCGGGAAAAGCACATTACTCAATGCCTTGTTGGGTGAAAAGCTGGCCATTGTTTCACACAAAGTGCAAACAACAAGGCATCGCATCAAGGGCATTCTCACCACAAAAGAATACCAGATCGTTTTTTCTGATACACCCGGTATCATTGATCCCAAATACAAACTGCAGGAAAAAATGATGGCAAGTGTAAAGAGCGCATTGGAAGATGCAGATATTGCTTTGCTCATGCTGGACATCAAAGATAACTGGCAGGAAAATGATGAACTGTTTGCAACACTCAAATTAAAAGTTCCTGTTGTTGTTGTGTTGAATAAAATTGATTTGGTTGACACAGTAAAACTGGAAGAAGCAAAAACTTTTTTTGAAACAAAACCTTATTGTAAAAAAGTAATCGGTATAACAGCTTTATCGGGCATCAATAAAAAAGCATTTATCAAACCCATTCTTGAATTATTACCTGAAGGGGAGCCTTTCTTTGAAGAAGATCAGTTAACTGATCTCAGCACCCGTTTCTTTGTTGCTGAATTAATACGTGAAAAAATATTTGAATTGTTTACTGACGAAATTCCCTATCACACTACGGTTGTAATTACTGCTTTTGAACAAAAAACATCCTTGATCAAAGTTTCAGCAGAGATCATTGTACAACGGGAAAGTCAGAAAGGAATTTTGCTGGGCAGTAAAGGAGAAATGATCAAGAAGCTGGGAACACTGGCAAGGGCAGAGATAGAAAAATTTGTTGATTCAAAAGTCTTTCTTGAATTGTTTATCAAAGTGCGGCCCAAGTGGCGTGATACGGATCTGTTTTTGAAAGAATATGGTTATTTTTAATTGCATAAACTTACAAATAGTAAAAACATGAAGCTGAGATATTTCATTTCAATTACATTCTTCCTGTTTGTTTTGAATCACTTAGAAGCACAGGCTCCTCAATCTGGTTTTATTTCAGGTATGCAAAACCTGAATATTTATGCTAAGATGGCGATTCAGGATATGCGGACCCGTGCTAATTCCGATTTAGCTCCTGGTATCCCCTGGGCAAGAGTTACCGGTTCTCCCTTTTGGAATGATAGCTGGCGGCTTGCATCCTTATATGATAAGAATGATAAAATAATTGCCACCCTGCCCGTGAGGCTCAATCTTAATACTTCATCAGTTCATTATATTGATCAGCAAGGGGAGGAATTGTCATTGGATCCTGAGCAGATCAGAATGGTTGTTTTTCTCCAGGATACATTATTAGAGCGTCCTGGTGCGGTATTTATCAGTTATGTTCCCAATGCCTATTTTGGAGAGACAAAGAATAACAATTATCTCCAGGTTATGAACCAGGGCAAGGCTTCACTTTTAGCATACAATCGTCGCTATGTTGGTAATGGTGATTCTTCTTCACCGGGGCATCAACGGTATTATTACAAGAATGAAGTCTCTTATTATATAGCTACCAACAATAAAGTGGAACGGCTCAAAAAATTGGGTAAAGAACAGGTTTTTATGTTACTGCCCGGTGCCAATGCATTTGATGGATGGGTAACGGAAAATAAACTCAACCTGAAAAAAGAGGCAGACATTAAACGTTTTATTGATTATTACAATTTGGAAAAGAAATAGCTACTCTCTGCTTAAAACAGCGACTCTCAATGTAATCTGCTCCTTTCTTTTTTTATTCAGTACTTTTGCCGCCCTTATAATTATTTTATGGCAGGTTTTACTATTGCAATTGTGGGTAGGCCCAATGTGGGAAAGAGTACATTTTTCAACCGTTTACTGGAGGAAAGAAAGGCGATAGTTGATGATATCAGCGGCGTTACACGTGACCGCCAGTATGGTGTAGCTGACTGGAGCGGAAAAACCTTCAATGTTATTGATACTGGTGGTTTTGTACCTGACAGTAAAGATATATTTGAAACAGAGATCCGTAAACAGGTGAATATTGCTTTGGATGAAGCCAATGCCATTGTTTTTCTCTGCGATGCAGCAACTGGTGTTACCGATCTTGACGAAGCTATGACCGATCTGCTTCGCCGTACTACAAAACCTGTGTTCCTCGCTGTTAACAAAGTAGATAATCACGAACGCTTGCTCGAAGCCAGTGAATTTTATGCATTGGGATTTGAAAACATTTTTTTCATCAGCAGTATGACAGGAAGCGGCACCGGTGAACTGCTGGATGCAATCATTGAACTCATCCCTCTTGATCAACCTGAAGAATCTGATACAACCATTCCTAAAATTGCAATCATTGGTCAGCCCAATGTTGGTAAATCATCTTTGCTCAATGCATTGCTTGGTGAAGAGCGTACCATTGTGAGTGATATAGCAGGTACAACAAGAGATACTATTCATACACATTACAAACAATTTAATAAAGAATTTATATTGATTGATACAGCCGGCATCAGGCATAAAACAAAAGTGAATGAAGACCTGGAGTTTTATTCTGTGATCCGTGCCATCCGTGCAATGGATGAAGCAGATGTTTGTTTATTGATCATTGAAGCGGAGAAAGGAATTTCACAACAGGATCTCAACATTTATTCTTTAGCAGTAAAAAAAGGAAAGGGTATTGTATTGCTGGTGAACAAATGGGATCTGATGAATAAAGAAACCAACACCTCCCGTGATTACGAAAAAGAATTAAGAACCCGGCTGGCACCATTTAATGATATTCCCATCCTGTTTATTTCTGCAACAGAAAAAACAAGGATCATGCAGGCTATTGAAGCCGCTTTGCAGGTAGTGGAAAACAGGCAGCGCAAAATTCCTACATCAGAATTAAATGAAGCCGTACAAAAATCGCTGCATGCGTATCATCCACCAGTAGTAAGAGGTGTGCCTGTGAGTATTAAGTATGTTACACAATTACCTACACCGGTTCCGTCATTTGCATTTTTCTGTAATCATCCCGATGATGTAAAGCAACCGTATAAAAATTATCTTGAAAATCAGTTAAGGCTTGCTTTTAATTTCAAGGGAACACCCATGCGTTTATTTTTTAGAAAAAAATAATGGAATTTATTTCTTGTTTGAGTTGAAGTTTATTTTTTGTAATACAGAAATAACTGAACAATAAAACTGTAAAATGTTTTTGTTGCATTCTTTGCGACTGTTATCTTTACCAGCCTGAATTGGAAAGGTTATTGAGAAAGAAAATATGGGGGAGCTCAGTTGGCTAGAGCGCCCCGCCTGAAAACGGGAAGGTCGTTGGTTCTAAGAAAGATTAATT
>JANMOR010000094.1:0-4417 GCA_031369435.1 Chitinophagaceae bacterium | reverse complement strand
TATTAATTACACAACAAAAAATGGGCTCAATTTCGATATTGTTAATTGCGTAATGGAAATGGGCAATGATTCTGTTTGGATCGTAACCAATAGCGCTAAAATAACTGTCTTGTAAATGGAAGAATGACAACGCTTAAACTGAAAGACAAAACTATTCCTATTATTAATAATTTAAGTAAAGACGATAAGGGAGCTTTATATGCATCAACGGATCAGGGCCTTTATATTTTTGAAGATGGCCGGTTTATTAAATTGCCGTTTATTGATAAAAATGATAAGGATATAAACAGCTTTATATCGTATGCGCTTCCGGTAAATAACTACTTATTGGTTCATAGAGACTATTCGCTTGTATTGGATCAACAATTCAGTTTGTATTTGTACAACAAAGAGCAGAAGAAAATCGTATCTGAAGTTCCTGGTATTTATTCTACAAGTGTAGCCCCCGATGGCCGCATATGGGTAATGACAGAAAAAAAAATCCGTTCGGTTGATACTGCTGCATTGAAAAAAGGAAAGATCGTTTTAGAAGAACTGCCTTCTACATTTGAACGAATAAAAAACCTGGGTGGCTATTTTATTCAGTTCGACCGGGATGGCAATTGCTGGTTGAGCGATCAACGTACTGTTTTAATAAAAGTATCCCCCGACGGTAATATCATAACGTTTAATACAACATCGGGGTTGAGCATGTTTTATATCAATTTCATTTTCCAGGATGGGGAAGGAACTGCATGGATCGCAACAAATAATGCCGGGGTAAATAAATTAGTACATAGCAATTTTTCTTTGATAGAAAACGACGGAGATATTGCAGCTCTTTTTGACATCAACTATCTGGATAACAATCATCAGCTGCTGCTTTACTCTTCTAAAAGTGCTACTGTACGCATTATCAGGGACAATAAGCAGATGAGTTACAAAATAAAAAATGCGCATGAAATTTTGCGGTTTGTAGAAACTCCTTATGGATATTTCGGCATCGGGTCGAATGCTATTTATAAAATGGCCTTGAAGGATAACAGCTTTTATCCTGAAACGATCTTTAAGGATTCTGCAGATAATGGGTATAGCGGCATTATGGTAGATAAGAATGGAAACCTGGTTGCATGTGGTATATATTATATCAGCACAATCATCAATGGCAAAATAATTCACAGAACAAAACCACGCTCCTTTACAGATCAGGCTGCATATGACAGCAAAGGCAATCTTTGGGCTGCTACACGTACCGGTGAATTAGTGATGTTTCAGATCAATCCCAGTGATCCATCCAATTATCTTGAAGAGAAAAAAGTTTTCGTCAAAGAACTTTCGGGTATCTCACCCCGTTCCATCATCATTGATAAAAATGATCAGATCTGGATAGGTACAAGAAGTCATGGAATTCATGTATTCAGTTTGGAAACCGGAAAACTTGTACGGAAATTTAATCTCACATCTGCATCGGGATTGTCAGATAATTTTACAAACTTTTTAGCTTGTGATAAAGAAAATAATATTTGGGCATGCAGCGCTTTGGGATTAGACAGAATTACAATAAAAGAAGGAGTTCCTGTGATTGAAAATTTGACAAAACAAAACAATATCTATCAAAGCGTTTTCAAAGTAGTAATTGATAAAAACAACACTGCATGGGCTGCAGTTTCAAACGGGTTGATAAAAATTACTGCAGAAAAAAAACAGCCAACTGCTTATTCCCCAACATTGATGGTTAGTATGGTGAAAGCCGGGAAGGATACCATTGCTGAAATAACGAATTCAACATTGTCGTTCAAACAAAACAATATCAGCTTCTATTTTGCTGCTACATCTTTTCTCGATGAAAAACAGGTACTTTACAGTTACCGGTTACAGGGTGGTACTGAAAACCTTTGGTCAGAACCATCCAACAATGCAATGGTTTCATTTATTGGTTTGCCGCCAGGAAATTATACACTGAACGTTAAAGCAAATTTCCCTGCCGGTAGTTATGCTGATCAATTTATAAATTATACTTTCTCCATTGCCCCTCCCTGGTGGCAAACCTGGTGGTTCAGGATGATAACAGGTTTAATGATTGCTGGTTTAATCATAGTTGGTTTTCGTATTTATTATAGAAGAAAATTAGAAATGCAGTTGACCATGCTGGAAAAACAACAGGCTATTGAAAAGGAAAGAACAAGAATTGCTACCGACATGCATGATGATCTTGGCGCCGGCCTGTCAAGAATAAAATTTTTGAGTGAAACGATCGGCATTAAAAAACAACAACAGCAACCCTTTGAAGAAGACATCAGCAAGATCAGGGAATACAGCCATGAAATGATTGATAAGATGGGTGAAATTGTATGGGCATTAAATGAAAAAAATGATTCACTCAACGATCTGCTTTCGTATACCCGTTCTTATGCAATGGAATACTTAGCCCAAAACGGAATTAAGTGCAGGGTGGAAACAACGGAGCAGTTGCCTGCAACATTTGTGAGTGGTGAGTTTCGGCGGAATGTTTATTTAACTGTAAAAGAAGCACTGCATAATGTAGTAAAACATGCACAGGCAACTGAAGTGAAGATGAAAATTGATATTAACCACAGCCTTAACATAGAGATTAAAGACAATGGAACCGGTTTTGATCAATTGGATACAAGGCCTTTCAGTAATGGTTTATCGAACATGCAGAAGAGAATAAAAGAAATTGGCGGAACGTTTGAAATAATAAATGGAGATGGAACGACTATCAGCATAAAACTGCCATTGAACGTGTAACTTTTGTTCTATTGGTATTACGATCACACTAATCTACTTTCGAAAAAACATGAGTATAACTTTAGCCATAGTGGAAGACCTGGATGAAGTAAGGGATGGGTTGAAAAATTTTATTTCACTCAGCAGTGATTTCAACATACTCGATACCTTTAAAACAGCTGAAGAAGCTGTTGATGAAATACCCAATTTACAACCTGATATTGTTATTATGGACATCAGCCTGCCGGGCATGAATGGAATTGAATGTATACGGCGGGTGAAACTTAAAAGCCCGAACACACAGTTCATGATGTTCACCGTTTATGAAAACGATGAAAAAGTTTTTGAAGCACTGAAAGCAGGTGCATCAGGCTATCTTTTAAAAAATACAGGATTGGTTCAGTTAATTGAATCATTAAAAGAACTGTACAATGGTGGCAGCCCTATGAGTGCCAATATTGCCCGCAAACTCCTAACTGTTTTCATGAACACACAAAAAGAAACCGAACCGGTTGAATCTTTGTCGCAAAGAGAAAATGAAGTTCTTCAATTGCTGGCAAAAGGTCTTCTATACAAAGAAATTGCTGATCAACTTCATATATCAATCGCCACAGTACGACAGCATATACATCATATTTATGAAAAACTGCATGTGCAGAACCGCACCGAAGCAATTAATAAAGCCTTTGGAAAAAACTAATTGCTCATCCTGTCTATTTATCCCTTCCTCTAACTTTCGTTCTATTGCTCCACACATCTCTCTTTTCTACTTTTCGGATCAATTCAAACATTTTCAATTTTAATCCTGCCTGTATTTCACTCAATAAAAATTACCGGCAATGAAAAAAATAATTCTGGTTACCTGTTTGCTCGCTTTCAATTTTTTTGCAACTGCACAATTAAATGGCATCATCAACAAGGCAAAACAAAAAGCAAACGAAAAAATAAACAAATCAGCTGATACTTCTTTAAACAAGAAAGAAACTGATGCAGGAAATAACAAACCTGCTGCAACAAAAGACACCATTCAACCAGGCACTGTTTCAATAAAGGCTTATAGCAAATATGATTTTGTACCTGGAGAAAAAGTAATGGGCTTTGAAGATTTTTCTACTGGTAACATCGGTGATTTTCCTGCAGGATGGAATACCAATGGCGCTGGTGAAATTGTAACAATAGAAGGCAAACCCGGCAGATGGCTATGGCTTACCAAACCCGGTGTATTTATGCCGGAGTTCACGGATAAATATCCCGACGATTTTACTTTTGAATTCGATCTGCTTCATGGCATCATCAGCGGCGGAGGGATCAGTGTGTCTGTTGTACAGCTGGATAATGTTTCACAACCTCAGCACTGGACCCTGGGAGCAAACAGCATACAATTTCAATTGAATAATGCTTATACGGGGCAAAAGAATGGTGATTCAAAATTTGCTGTAAGGAGCAGTTCAGGCAGCGTTGCTAATTCAATAAACACTGAGTTGTTAAGCGATGCTTATAACCCTGTTCATATTTCCATCTGGCGACAAAAAGAAAGAGTGAGAGTTTATATTAACCAGGAAAAAATATGGGATATTCCAAAAGCACTGGCGAAAGATGCAAAAATAAATGCGATTGTTTTTTCTGTGGTATATGCAGAAGCAACCGTGCAACATTATATCGGCAATGTTCGGCTGGCAGTAGGTGCACC
>JANMOR010000090.1:0-1976 GCA_031369435.1 Chitinophagaceae bacterium | reverse complement strand
CATATAACAGATCATCGCTGCGAAAATGATATAGTAGAATATATCAGGATCGTTCACCTGTGGAACAAAAAAGAGAACAACACCATAAAGTATATGCAGGATACCGTAGAGTTTTTCTGCATTCAGCCATTTATCAGCAATGATGCCTGTTAAGGCAGGCATAAACAAAGAAGACAAGGCAAGTGTTGAGAAAATGGCGCCAAACTGTGGAAACGTCCACCCCTTTGCATTTAAACAATAGGTACCAATTGTAATGAGCCATGCACCCCAAACAAAAAACTGTAAAAAACTCATCACCGTAAGACGCAACTTGATACTCATCAGAAAATAAATTTGGTTTGAAAACGAAAGATAATTGTTTTTACAGAACAACAATAGGTAACTGTTCATAGTTTATCCTCCTGCAAGGCAGCGTTTGAACAGGAAGAAACTGTCTTGTTTTAAACATTCATTTTTTAAGTCTTGTTCGTACATTCACAGTCTTAACAATAGCTATGCAGATTTTGAAAGGCATTCTTATTCTATCATTCTTACTGGCATTAACAATTGCAGCATCGGCCCAAAAACAAAAAGCGGTTACGCCCCCTGTTCAGCAAAACAGCTTTCAGCGTTGCGGTACCCAAACAGTGATGGATGAACTCATGAAAAAATATCCGTCGCTTAAAAAAGAAATGGAGCTCAACAGGCAACGCACATTGCAGGCATATGAACAACTCAGCAATACCCTTCGCCCCAATGTAACTTATACCATACCGGTAGTGGTACATATTGTAATGGCGAATCCCGCCACCATTACCGATGCACAGGTGCAATCGCAACTGGATGTACTCAATGAAGATTATGCAGGATTAAATGCCGACTCTACAAGAATACCTGCAGCCTTTAAACCATTGTATGGAAAAAGCAATTTGCGTTTTTGTTTAGCAAAAAGAGATACCAAAGGCGATGCAAGTAACGGCATTGTTCGTGTTACTTCCTTCACCACTTCTGTTCCGGGCTTACAGGATCCTGTAAAATTTTCATGCAATGGCGGAAGCGATGCATGGGATCCAACCAAATATCTCAACATCTGGGTGTGTGTAATGCCATCAGGATTTTTAGGTTATTCTTTTTTTGCATCCGATCCGCTTTCAGCAGTACCACTGATTGAAAGAGGTTTTGTAAACAGTTTTCGTTCTTTCGGCAGAGGAAGCACAGCACAGGCTCCTTTCAACCTGGGGCGAACAGGTACACATGAAATCGGTCACTTCTTTGATCTCAATCATATATGGGGGCCTAACAATTGCGACGGCACACAAAACTGCACTGATGATGATGGCATTGCTGATACACGCCCTCAATTCAAATGCACATTCGGCGCACCTCCAGCAGACAGTGTAATAATAGATGCATGTACAACCACTGCTCCCGGTATTATGTGGATGAACTATATGGATTATGTTGATGACCGTGCTATGGTGATGTACACGCCGCAACAATACAATCGTATGGAAGCAATCCTGCTCGCCAATCCATGGATGCAGACATTGGCAACTTCCAACGGATGTACACCCGTAACTACATTTAACAGGGATGTGCGTTTTGAAAAATTCAGAGATCCGTTTTATGAATTATGTGGTAATACTAGTTCACTTATTTTTTCATGCAGCAGTTCTTACAAACCTGTTATCACTGTTAAAAATGTTGGAACAGATAATATTACCAGCTTAACTATTACTGCAAAGTTTGGAACAGGTGCAGCAGTTGTTACCAACTGGACGGGAACAATTGTACCACAGGCAACAGCAGATATTATACTCAATACAATGACCTTGAATCCCGGCACCAATTCCAACTTCATTGTTTATACATCTAATCCTAACGGAAGTGTAGATCAGAAACCGGTAAATGATACAGGCAGGCTTGCAGGTATTGTTTATCCTGTTGTAACAGTTCCTTACAGCGAAGGTTTTGAAAGCACAACATTTCCTCCTAAC
>JANMOR010000744.1:0-3900 GCA_031369435.1 Chitinophagaceae bacterium | reverse complement strand
CGAGATATTGACCGAAACAAAATCCATTATTCAAAGTTACCTGGTGGGTTTGTTTTTAGAATTTGTGATCATTGCTGTTATGAATGCCGTGGGGCTTTTAATTATAGGCATTGATTATGCCATACTGCTGGGTATTGCAGGGGCGCTGCTTAACATCATTCCTTATGTAGGAGGATTAATTGCCATGCTGTTATTCAGCATCATTGCATTGGTTACCAAATCTCCAATACATGTTGTGTATGTTTTATCGCTCTACACGTTAATACAGTTTATTGATAACAATTACATTGTTCCTAAAATAATAGGATCGAAAGTAAAACTCAATGCATTTATATCGCTGCTTGCAGTTATTGCCGGAGCAGCTCTCTGGGGCATTCCGGGCATGTTCCTGTCCATTCCTGTTACGGCTATCTTAAAACTCATCTTCGACAGGATTGAACCTTTAAAACCACTCGGCTTTTTAATGGGCGACACTACTCCTCCTTTATTGAAACTCAAACGAATTAAGAAAGAACCCGCAAAATTATAGGAAAACGAAAGTGTGAATGTTGCAATTCATTCTGATAGTTGTATAACAATAGTGAATTGGTATATATCAATCTTTGTATAGCTAAACTATATTCTTTCATGGCTTTTAATATCACCTGTATGAACATCAAAAAAATAAAAGTGGTTTTTTCTATTTTATTTTTTATCCTTTCTGGCTCCCCACTGCTTGCACAAACTACAACACCTGCTTCATCAAAATATGAATTAAAAAACGATGTAGATCAGGATGGCATTAAGAACAAAAGGGATAAATGTCCATCAACTCCTCCCGGTGTTTTTGTTGATGGTAATGGTTGCCCTGTTGATACGGACAAAGATGGAGTAGTTGATTATTTAGATAAGTGTCCAACTATACCAGGTTCTGCAGGAATGAATGGTTGCCAGGATAAAGATAAAGATGGTGTAAGCGATTATGACGATGTATGTATTGATGTGCCCGGTCTTGCACGGTTTAAAGGATGCCCCGATAGTGATGGAGATGGTGTAGAAGATTCAAAAGATAAATGCCCGAATGCAAAAGGACTGGATATGTTTAATGGTTGTCCTGATACGGATGGTGATGGTGTGCAGGATGCCAATGATAAATGTCCTTCTACTGCAAGAGGTGTTAAAGTAGATGCTATGGGATGTGCTGCAGATACAGACAGAGATGGTGTTGTGGATGCTGATGATAAATGCCCCGGCACTCAAATGGGTGTTAAGGTAGATGCAGCTGGTTGCCCGGCTGATACAGATGGTGACGGCATTTTAGATGCTGATGACAAATGCCCGGGTGTAATTGGCGATGCAGCCAACTACGGATGCCCCCCGGTTAAAAAAGAAACACCCAAGCGTTTAAAATTTGCTACACGCCGTATCAATTTTGAAACGGGAAATGCCTTGCTTAATGTGAACTCTTATCCCATGCTGGATGAAATTGCCAATATCCTCAATGAATATCCTGATTACAATTTAAGAATTGGCGGACATACTGATGCCGTAGAAAAAAACCCAACTATACTTGCTCAAAGCCGTTTGGATGCAGTTAAATCTTACCTGCTGAGTAAAGGTATAGCTGAAAGCAGACTTGTTACTGCCGGTTATGGAAAAACAAGACCTATGACGACCAATGCCAATTCAACCGGGCGTTCACAAAACAGAAGAGTTGAACTGGAATTGTATTTAAGATAAGCAAGGGCTTAAAGTATTGCATCTTATAAAATACGCTGATCCTGTTTTTTATTTGATGGAGATAAACTGATCCTAAGTATCCTTTTGAAAAAAGAACAATCTTTTTTTATCTCTATTAATTTAAAAAACATGAAAACTTTTTTACTTTCTGTTCTTTTACTAGTCTTCGTAACATTTAGTACGAAAAAATCAATTGCGCAGTGTACCGTTTCAAACATTATTATTCAAAACGCAAGAATTGTCAGCTCAACTGCTAATTCCTGTACAGCTAAGTTTGATGTTACTTTTAATATTGAAAACAATAGCGGCAATAAATTTATTTTTCTTCATGCCTGGTTGCAGGCTGATTATCCCAACTATTTTAAATGTGTAAACGGGCAATCAACCATCAATGGTTCAATTGCTGCTCCTAAAGCTGCAGATCTTGGCAATGAGTTTTTAAACATCGGACTTAATAATGATGGCCCCACATTGACTGTTCTTAGCAGCTATCCAGCCGATGGAAGCGTTCAACTCACTACTATCGATGAAGCTACAAAAGAAGTTTTAGCAGATGGCTCAGCCAATATTATTTTAAAAGGAGTAACCGTTGTTTTACCAGTTGCATGTACAACTCCAATTGTGGTTGTTGCAGATCTTTGGGCCAGCCAATCAGCCAGTGCACAACGGGCCCATTGTGTTAATTGCGGCATCAGAAACTCTTCAGGTTACCTCAGTGTATTTGGCGCAGTTAATTGCGTTACCCTCACTTATTCTGGAACAATCACAAACAATACAGGCACAGCAATTGATGGTTATTACAGAGTGTTTGCAGATATAAATGGTGATGGGTATTTTACACCAGCTACCGACACACTTATTCAAAGCAACACCAACTTTACTGTTGCAGCGAACGGCAGTACAGCTATCACAGGAGCAGTTCCTGCGGCAAATATTAATCAGAATATGTTCATTGTTATTACACAAACTTCGGGTGCTGCATCAGGTGCTTCCAGGGTTAACCTGTTCCGTTCAGCACAGTGTGGAACGTTGCCGGTAACATTCGGAGCATTCACAGCCAACCGGATCAACAGTACCAATGTATTGCTGCAATGGGAAACTGAACTTGAACTGAACAACAGCGGATTTGCAATTGAAAGACTCATGGGCGATAACAAATGGAAGCAAATCAGCTTTATCCCTTCAGCAGTGCCGGGTGGTAACAGCAGTTCAAAACTCAGCTACGCATTTACTGATCTCAATTCAAATAAAGGCACAACACAGTACCGCATCAGGCAGGTTGATTTAGATGGCCGGGCTTTGTTCAGCGATGTTAAACTGGTACGTGGTGATGTTGTAAAAGGCAAGATCACTGTTTATCCAAATCCAAGTGCCGATGGCAGTGTTAATGTTGCATTTGAAAACAGGGAAGCCATCAGGGATATTACCGTAACTGATATGTTTGGACGTATTGTGAAACAATGGCAGGGAACTACCGGTAATACACTGCGGATAGAGAACTTGACTCCGGGTGTTTACTTAATCCGTGTTGTTGAAAGAGAAACAGGAAATCAAAGTGTAGAACGAATTACGATAGCAAAGAATTGAAGAACCAGATTACTATCAGTTGGTTAAAACAAAAGGGCTCCCATATGGAGTCCTTTTGTTATTTAAGAAGTTAACAGTTTTGAAAGAAAGGTATAGAAGAAGCAGATGATTCAATTAAGTAACTATGGAATATGGAGTAGAATGCTTTTTCATATGATGAATATCTTTGGGCATATCAACCTGCCCAATCAAAATCGGGTTGAGGGGAATTGTAAATATTAAAATGAAAATCCTCTGCCTGGTTTAATTGAACTAAAAACTTTGCCATTGTGCAGGGGCACCCTTTTTCTTATTCATCATACCAGCAACATTTTTAGCCTAAGGCAGGATCGTATCCAAACTATCATCTGAAATCAACAATACAATTTGGTTGATATACCTGCTTAAAATGTTTGCTGCTATTCATCAGTGATTTAAATCAACTATGCCTGCACAATGGAAAAATCTAATGCCTTTATTTAAACGCTGTTATTTGTATTGATAATAATTACAGTAATTGATTCCCATCCTGGAGATGAATAATGGATTGATGGATATAAAAAAAAGGTCCCTGCCAAAAGGCAAGGACGTTAACCAAAACCAACTGCTATACGG
>JANMOR010000083.1:0-3969 GCA_031369435.1 Chitinophagaceae bacterium | reverse complement strand
ATTGATTGTCCCAACCGGGTGCAGTTGCTGAAGTGGTTGCTTTATCTTCTTTGATGGAAAGAAAAACATCTTTCAGCTGTAATGCCTGCTGCAACAGTTGAGTATAGCTGCTTTTATTCTGTTCAATAAGTTGCATCAACTTTTGGTGCGGTTGCTCTTTTGTATAAACAGGTGAAGGATGCACATCATAATCAAACAGGGCCAACCGTTTTGGACGAAAAAAAGCATTATATATTTTCCTGAGCTGCTGCATCTGTCTTTTAATTTACCGACAAAGTAAATCTTTCTTTTAAAAAGGTTTTATCTTGCTCTTAGTAACCGTTGAAAGTAACCTGTAAAAATCATTCATGACGCAGCTGTTCAATACTGGTATTTTACTCAATCTCAAACGCTTGATCAAGAAGCTGCCACTTATTGTTACCCGCAACCAGCAATACGATGTACAAACCAAACAGATCATTCAGCAGGTATGTAAACCCGGCAGCAATACCATTGATGTAGGCACACATGCAGGAGATATCCTTGATTTGCTGATACAACAATCGCCAAAGGGATTTCATTTTGGCTTTGAACCCATTCCTGTTTTATACAAAGCATTACAGAAAAAGTATAAAGACAATGATCATGTTCATCTGTTCGATATTGCATTAACCAATGAAACAGGTGAAACAAGTTTTAATTATGTTACCAGTAATCCATCTTACAGCGGTATTAAAAAAAGAAAATACGACCGGAGTAATGAAACAGATACCATCATAACAGTTAAACAAAATTTGCTGGATGAAATTATTCTGCCATTCAATCAAAAAATTGATTTTATAAAAATTGATGTGGAAGGAGGGGAGATGGCAGTATTAAAAGGAGCAAGCGCATTGATCAGGAGAGATCAACCCGTGATTGTATTTGAATGTGGGTTGGGTGGAACAGATGTATATGATACAACACCTGAACAGCTCTATGATTTTTTCCAGGAGCATAGTTATCATCTTTCACTGATGAAAGATTTTCTGCAATCAAAAGCCTTCTTCAGCAAGCAGGCATTTGCAGAACAGTATTATCAAAAGCTTAATTATTATTTTGTTGCCTCCCCTGTTATCGTTCCGGAGAATGATGGATCAGCTGAGGTATAAGAAGAAACGTCACCTCGACTTTGGAGAGGTCTCATTAAATTCAAACAGTTAAATAATGTAGGGATGTCTCGTACCTCGACATGACGGATTCTTTTATGGAGTTAACGTTCTTTCCTCGCTACAAAACGTTTGGCCGTTTCCTGTATATACATATAGAGTTCAATATCCAGTATCTGTGTCATTGTTTCATACTCGGGCCGGTACAACTGCATGTATTCATCTAATAACGCCCCTTCTTTCAACGTAGTTAAACGCTGCACAATGTTTTTGTTGAAACGGTAATCAATATAGCGATCCTGTTCTTCTTTGATCAACCGTTGCTGAAAAGAGGCTATGCTTCTGTTTCTTCTGAAACGAAATACATTGATCAATGCATCAAGGTCAAGGCCGGCACTCATGCCCGCTTCAGGGTTGGAACCTGTAAAACGAAAACCACTTCTGTCGCTGTTAAATACTTTGTCGTATTGCAAACGGTTTTCAATAGAATCCTGCCGCCTGTTTTTTCCATACACAATAATTTCTTTCAATTGTTTGTAACGGCCGGGCACATGCAAGCTGATGGAAATATCAAAAGCAGAAAAATCTTTGATAGCAGCTACAGCAAATTTTTGTGTGGGTTTGTTTAAAAAGAAAAAGAACAGCGAATCTTTTTCGCCCACATAAATGGTATAGTTACCTGCACTGTCGGTAAAACTCATGGTGCCACAGGTACAAATCACCTGCACACCCATTACCAGGTTGCGTTTGGTGCTGTCGTAAACAGTGCCGCTTAATTGAATTTGAGCTGAAGCAGTTGTTGCAAACAGGAAGACAACTATATAAAGGAGTAACTTTTTCAAAATTGCTGCAATGATAAACCGTTCAAATGAAAAAAGCAGTGCCGTTGAATATTTTAGGAAGCTTTTACAAAACCAGCAGCTTTTCAATCTCGGATGCAAAATGTTTGTGTTCCAGTTCATGAATGCGTTGGGCTAAGGTTTCCGGCGTATCATCTTCTCTTACTTCACATCTTGCCTGGAAGATGACATCACCATGATCATAAACTTCATCAACAATATGTATACTGATGCCACTTTCTTTTTTCTTCTTCTCAAGCACTGCTTCATGTACAAAACGGCCATACATCCCTTTGCCGCCAAAGTTGGGTAATAAAGCAGGGTGAATATTAATGATCTTTTGAGGATAAGCCCTGATCAATGCAACAGGAATCTTCCATAAAAACCCAGCCAGCACAATGAAATCAATCTGCTGTTCTTTCAATTCATCCACATAGGCATTGCCACGAAAAAACTGTTCCTTTTCAATCAGTAAAGTTGGAATTCTATGTACTTCAGCAATCTTCAATACGCCTGCCTGTGGTTTGTTGCAAACAACCAAAGCAACATGAATGCTTGCATGTTGTTCAAAATGTTCAATGATTTTTTCAGCATTACTTCCTGCTCCCGATGCAAAAATGGCGATCCGTTTCATATTAGTAAAAGCCGCTAAGCTGTGAAGCCGGGAATAAATTCTTTCCGACTTTGTTTCTTCCCGGCAAATTCTGTTTTTTGTGAAGAAAGCAAAATTGTAACTTTCTGCCATGCAAAAAATCTTTCTGCCCTTTTTATTGCTAATTTCTTTTCAGCAACTCTTTGCACAGCAAACCATTTGCAATGGGAAAACTTACCCTGCGCTTGCATTTACTGTTGAAACCAAACAGAAACTTGAAGCTGACAGACTTAGTGCTGAAGCGGCCTATCAAAAAGATACAGGCAATGCAGATAACCTCATTTGGTATGGCAGAAGAACAGCCTATCTTGGTTTATATGATGAAGCGATCCGTATTTTCAGTAAAGGAATTGCACTTCATCCTACTGATGCAAGAATGTACAGGCACCGTGGTCATCGATACTTAACAACAAGATGTATTGATAAAGCCATTGCTGATTTTGAAAAAGCTGTTGAGTTGATCCGGGAAAAAGAAGATGAGATAGAACCCGACGGCATGCCCAATGCACAAAATATTCCTACCAGCACATTGCAATCGAACATTTGGTATCACCTTGGACTGGCTTATTTCCTGGAAAAGAAATTGGATAAAGCGGCCGCAGCTTACCGGCAGTGTATAAAGGTTTCAAAGAACCCGGATATGTTTGTGGCAACAGCTAACTGGTATTATATCACATTATGGAAGCTGGACAAAGTAAAAGAGGCTGAGGCATTACTCAGAAAGATCCACAAAAAAACGAAGCTGATCGAAAACACCGATTACCACACAATATTATTAATATATAAAGGAGTGCAAAGCCCGGCTGAGATCAGAACAAAATTTTTGGATGAAACTAACCCACTTTCAAATGCAACAATAGGTTTTGGACTTGCGAACTATTATCTGAGTGTTGGCCATGCCGCAGAAGGAGTAGATCTTCTTGCAAGAGTAAAGGCAATGCCTCAATGGGGAAGCTTTGGCTATATGGCTGCTGAAATGATGCTTGGAGATTTAGAACGTCACTTGAATAAGCAAACACCTATGAGTTGGAAGACTTCTTCACCAACCCTATTCGTTGACCTATCTTTTTTAAATAATAGCAATGAAGAATTAGATGAAATAAAGGTATAGGCATATCTAAATGTTTAGCCCAAAACCGTCCATTTGCAACAGCTTTAAATTCCTTAGTCTTTACAAGGGTATTTACGTTATGGACTAAAGAAACATTTGTTGGATTGTTGTTTTCATAAAGAATTAATCCAACTGGCAAATTTTCTTCAATTTGATTCTGATATAGGTCAGTCATGTATTCACCTATTTTAAAATCTTCTAGAGTTTGCGGAACTATTAAATAGGATAAATTACTACTAT
>JANMOR010000080.1:0-2435 GCA_031369435.1 Chitinophagaceae bacterium | reverse complement strand
GAACCAGGTGTTGTGCCAAACTTTCTTGATCAATTGATGCATCCAAGTTTCAGATTGAGATAGATTTATAATTTTTCAGCAATACAGTTGCTGCTCTTCATCCCGTCAGACGAGGGCGTCAAACGGGGCGTATCTGATCTTCAATATTTGTTTTGTTGATGGAGTAACTTTAAAGCGGTCATCGATCCGTTGCCCAACGATCCATACAATGCGTTGATTGTTTTCAATGACCCATACTTTTTCTTTATCTGTTTTGGATAATTTCTGATCAATGAGGAAACGGGCCACTTTCTTTTTTTTCTTCATTCCGAGAGGATAAAAATAATCGCCTTGCTTACACTTGCGTAACAATAAGGGGAACTGAATTTTAGATGCATCTAATGTTGCAATACTTTGAGAAGTGGATAGTGATTCATTGATCGCTGATAATTTCTCTATAGTCAAATGTCCAGCTTCATAGGTAACTAGTTGATCGTTTTCTTCAATAACAATATTCTGAGCTTCTGTTGAAAGCACAGGTGCAATGATATACCAATGACGATGTTTAATGATTCGGAAATTCAAAATAGGAGAATCAATGAATTTTCCTGAACTGCTTTCAGCCAGCTTTTGCACTTCATCAATTTGCTTTTCTGAAAAACCATAGGGATGAATAATTTCATAAATTAATGCCCTGTTATTGTATTGCATCAACTGCTTAACAGGAATATGAACTTCCGCTCCTTTTTGTTTACATAGTTTTTGAATGATTGCCTGTGTTGACAATTTATACAACTCTTCAATTTCTTTAAAACGGTTGATATTATCCTGCAGGTTTTCGTTCACCTGTGGATATACTTTACTGATAGAGGGGATAATTTCGTTCCGGAAAAAATTACGGGTGTATTTAGATGAACTGTTGGATGAATCTTCCCTGTACTTCAGTTGATTTTCTTTTGCATAAGCAAGCAGCTCTTCTTTAGTGAATTGCAATAAGGGCCGTTTAACATGACCATACATAACAGGAATACCAGTAAGTCCATGCAGCCCAGTGCCACGGAAGAAATTCATTAGCAGGGTTTCGTTATTATCATCAGCATGATGAGCAGTGAGCAGGTGAATGGTGAATGGTGAATGGTGAGTAACCCCGTCAGACGCCCTCGTCGGACGGGATGAAGATTTACCCTCAACTAATTCGTCCGACGAGGGCGTCTGACGATTAATCAATTCCTCAAACCAATCATATCGCAATACTCTTGCAGCTTCCTGGATAGATAATTTATTGGCAGCGGCATAATGTTCTGTATCAAAACGCTGAACCTTAACTTCCACTTTATAATTTTCGCCTATGGTTTTTACAAATGCTTCATCCTGATCACTATCTTCCCCTCTTAATTGAAAATTGCAATGAGCAATACTAAAATTGTATCCAGCTTTGTAACAAAGATCCGTTAACACAATACTATCCACTCCCCCGCTTACTGCAAGAAGCAAATGATCTTTTGGTGTGAAAAGATGCTGGTGATTGATGTATTGTTGAAAATTAGAAAGCAGGTTCATGAAAAGATTTACAAATAATGATTGATGAATGTACGGCTGTTGAAATGTATCTGATCAAAAAGATAATTCAGAGTTCAAAAGATGGCAACTAAAAACTACAAACTCAGAACTTTTTAGAATGTCAACTCTTCCAACGCACCTCTTAACTCTCCTAACGCATGCTGTTCTCCTTTTTCTTTTGCCAGCAGCATCCCTTTCTCATACCATTCAATGGCTTTTTCATTTTCGTCCAATCGTTCGAATAATTTCCCCAGGTGATAATAAGAACCAACATAACCCGGCTCATTTGCTAATAACTCTTCAAATATTTTCTGTGCAGTTTTATCATCCCCCAGCTTAATATATTCCAATGCCAATGCATGTTGTAAAAAGCTGTCATTGGGATTGCTTTTCAAAAAATGCTTAATCATTTCTATTCTCTCCATGGCTGTGGATATTTTTTATTACAATTTTGCCGCCGTCAACTTCAAAGCTTTATCTTTGCTTTAGTTGCATAAACAACTATTTTATTTGCAAAGCGATAAACAATATAACATATGAAGATTCTGGTTTGCATCAGTAAAACCCCTGACACTACGGCAAAAATAGCCTTCGCCGATAACAACACAAAGTTTGTACAGGAAGGAGTACAATGGATCATCAATCCATACGATGAATGGTATGCTTTGGTACGTGCCATTGAACTGAAAGAAAAAGATCCTTCTACTGTTATTCATTTAATAAATGTTGGTGGCGCAGATAACGACCCTATCATCCGTAAAGCTCTTGCCTTGGGTGGTGATGAAGCTATTCGTGTAAATGCTGATAATCATGATAGTTTTTATATTGCTTCTCAAATTGCAGAAATAGCCAAACAAGGTGCATACGACTTTGTCTTTACCGGTAAAGAAACCATC
>JANMOR010000049.1:0-2430 GCA_031369435.1 Chitinophagaceae bacterium | reverse complement strand
TCATGGATCTGAGTTGGAAAGCATATGTTGCTGTTGGTGGAACAGGTTATGGACGGGTGGACATCCGCATGGATAAAACAACAGGCCGTATGTATGTGCTGGAAGTAAATGCTCAATGTGGTTTAAGTGAAGATGAAAATTATACTTCTATCGGTGCCATTGTCCGTTTAAGTAATCAATCTTATTCAAGTTTAATTCTGCATATTCTGCAGGATGCGATGCAACGTCATAAACAAAAACAAAAAAAAGCAGTGCTGGTAAGATGACTGCAAGATGATGTATGAAGATTTGTGTACTGCAACCCGATTATTCCACTTCTGCCGTTGATTATCAATATTACGATCCACCCCGCAATGTTTCGCACCTGTTGCCCGATGTGCAGTTTGATCATGTGTTCCTCAACAAACTCACTACTTACAGGCAATTACTCGACCTCAGTAAAAAAGGATATGATTGTTTTGTCAACCTCTGCGAAGGCTACCTGGAATGGGAAGTACCTTCCATTGATGTGATTTATACATTAGAATTATTGAACCTTCCTTTTACTGGTCCTACTACCTTATTATACGATCCGCCAAAAGAGTTGATGAAATATGTAGCTTATACGGAAGGTGTTGCAACAGCCAACTATGCTTTAATTGAAACAGTTGAAAACCTGGAGCAACAGGTAAAACATCTTGCTTATCCATTGTTTGTAAAACCATCAAAAGCAGGAGACAGTTTAGGTATTGATGAACACTCCGTTTGCAGTAATTTGGAAGAACTGAATGAAAAAGCAACAATTGTTCTTTCATCTTATCCGCAATTACTGGTTGAAGAATATATTGCAGGCCGTGAGTTTACTGTATTAGTTGCAGCCAATGCAAAAGATGAAAAGAAATGTACAGTCTTTCAACCTATTGAATTTATTTTTCCCGAAGGAAGAACATATAAAACCTATGCACTCAAAACATCTGAGTTGCATCCTGAAAGTAATATCCCTGTTACTGATCCTGCTATCAAACAACAACTAACCGAAGCAGCTCAACGCATCTTCAGAAGTTTTGGTGCAGTTGGTTATGCAAGAATGGATTTCAGAATGAATGATGACGGTAAGTTATTTTTCCTGGAAGTTAATTTTACCTGTTCTGTTTTTTATACCGATGGTTATGAAGGCAGTGCCGATTATATCATTAAAGCGGATGGTATTGGCCAGGCTGGTTTTTTACAACATATCATTGAAGAAGGGATTGCACGTCATCAACGAAAGCAAAAGAAGTATATCATGAAAGGTACTTCCATTGCAGGCTTTGGTATTTATGCAACAAAAAACATTGCACTGGGTGAACTGATATTTAAAGGTGAAGAACGACCCCAACGCATCGTAACCAAACGTTTTGTTGATGAAAACTGGCTGCCCGAAGAAAAACTTCTTTTCAAACATTATGCTGTTCCACTCAGCAGCGAAGTATATGTGTTATGGGATAATAACCCTTCAGAATGGGCACCTCAGAACCATTCCTGCAGTCCTAATACTGCTTATAAAGGCCTGAACCTGCTGGCCATTCAACCCATTTTTCCGGGTCAGGAGCTTACCATGGACTATGCTCAATTATTAAATGAATCGGCCGAAACATTTGAATGCCAGTGCGGTGCACCCAACTGCCGTAAAATAATTTCTGGGATCAAAGGCAATTCAGTAACCCTTAGGGAACAAAACTTCAGGAATAGTTAACCTTTCTCCCGACCCTCTCTTGCTTATCTTTGCCGCATACTACTAATCCACCCGCCGGTTAAAGAAATTTACACTTTCACTAAACTCCGGTGATTCTGCGCAGTCTATTTTAAGAGTTAAAAAAAAAGCAAGGAACTTTCTATGCCCGGAAAATGGATCATCCAAACGATTGTAAAAAAGCATAAGTATAAACTATTGCTAACCTATTCTTTATTTGCAATAGAAATGCTGGGTTTATTGCTCCGCCCCTACTTTTTGGGTGAAGCCGTTAATGGCTTGTTGAAGAATTCATACCAGGGTCTCATCTTTTTGGTTGTTGCACATTTGCTTTGGGTTGTTACGGGTACTATCCGTCACATGTATGATTCAAGAACCTATTCTGATATTTATACTTCGCTGGTGGTTCGGTTAATGAGCCGCAATAAAAACAAACAACTATCTAAACTCAGCGCTCATTCCAATTTATCAAGGGAGTTTATTGATTTTCTGGAGTTTGATCTCAACTATATCATTGAAGCAGCCTATAATATTATTGGTTCACTCATTTTACTTTGTTTGTACGATGCGCAGGTAGTACTGCTTTGTTTGCTGATGCTGATACCAGTTACCGTAACCAGTTATATCTATGGTAAGCGGATGCGGATGCTGAATAAACACCGCAATGATGAACTGGAAGAACAATTGAATGTGCTGGCTACAAAAAATCCGTTACGCAT
>JANMOR010000044.1:0-2975 GCA_031369435.1 Chitinophagaceae bacterium | reverse complement strand
ATGCGGTTCTGACCTGCGTTCAAAATTACGGATGGTAGGATTGGAGAATTTTGAAAATGCTCCGTATAGAGTAGTTGTATTTCTTAAACCCTTTGTTATTGTAAACAAATGACTGATGCCTGCAAAAAATGTTTTTTGATTGACTGATGCATTCGCTTGTGCACTACTTGGATTAATACCAGCTGCAGGTCTTGCCTGTTTTGGATTAGCTGCAAACTCAACAGCATTCAATCCGCCGGGTGTTTGATAGGAAAGATCAGCATACATCAGGAATGTATGCAACGCTTGTTTCTGGTTTAGGTTCATCTTTGCTTCCCAACTGAATACATCCCGTTTTAATTTGGTCCATGCACGGTAGCCATCACTTTTCATTTTGCTGAAGCTGATGGTTTGTTGTGTAGTAGCATCACCTATTCTTGCAGTGATATTTGTATTCTGCAAACCAAAACTGCCGAATGAATAATCAACACCCACACCTGCGGGTTTATCAATACCCGTTGTTTTTAATAACACGGTACCACCACTGCCGGCCCCGTATAAACTGGAAGCCGGTCCTTTTAAAATTTCAACAGATTGAATATTATAAAAACCGAGTTGATTTAAATAAGTTGATCCGCCGGGTTCTGTAAAAGGAATATCATTTAAATACACTTTTACATTTCGTACACCAAACGGAGAGCGCAAGGAACTGCCACGGATGTTTAGACGGTAACTGCCGGGGCTGCGTTCTTCCATCCGCACACCGGGAGCGGCATTCAACGCCGGTAATATAGATGTATTACCAAATCGCATTAACTGTTTTTGTGTAACAGCACTCACCGCTGCAGGTACATCCATGAGCTTACGGTTCTGTTCAAATGCTTTAATAATGACTTCGTCTAATTCTTTCGAAGTGGAGTCGGGCTGTTCTTGTGCAGCTGAAGTGACAGTAATAAAAGTTACTGCCAGGAGAGTTAGTAATTGGTTCTTCATGATGTACAAAGTTAAAGTACAATCCAGTTTTAAAATCAGATTTTTTAAAAGCGAATATGATAAAGAAAAAACTATCTTCAACGCAGAGATTGTACAACTAAAAGAAGCATTACTTATCAGCGTTATGAAAAAAAACATGATCAACTAAAACATGAAAACTTCTGCCAATAAACTCAACCTGTTTTCTTTTACCATGATCGTTGTGGGGCTTGTCATCGGGATGGGTATTTTTCGTACAGCGGCTACCAGTGCAAAAGATGCGATTGAACCATCTGTTTATTTCAGTGCATGGATCATTGGTGGGTTGGTTGCTTTGTGTGGTGCGTTAACATATGCAGAGATCGGCAGCCGCTTTCCTGTAACCGGCGGTTATTATAAAGTGTTTGCACAGGCATATCATCCGAGTATTGCCTTTGCCATTAACTGTTTAATACTGGTGAGTAATGCAGCAAGTTTGAGTGGTGTGGCATTGATCGGCAGCGGTTATCTCTTAAAATTATTTCCCGGTGAGTGGACCGATATTCATAAAGCATTGCTCAGTTGTGGAGCGATCATCCTTTTTTATCTCATCAATCTTCGTGGATTAAAGATCAGTTCAAGGGCACAAAATATTTTAATGATCATCAAGATCGGGATGATCGTTGTATTGATTGCTGCACTTTTTTTTCCTGATCAATATGCAACGGTCATTCCTGAATCTTCCAATCTTCAAATTCCCAAATCTTCCAATTCGCTTGACTGGATCACCAGCCTCGGCATCAGTTTAATTGCTGTTTCCTTTACCTATGGAGGGTACCAGCAAACCATCAACTTTGGAAACGAAGTGCAGAATCCTACAAAAAATATTCCCCGTGGTATTTTTATGGGTATTGCCATCATTATAGGATTATACTTACTGGTGAACCTGAGTTATTATAACCTTGTCGGCTTTCAGCAAATGAAAGGTGAAAAAGAAATTGCTTATGTAGTAATTGATAAGATATTTGGAAAAACAGGTGCTACAGTTTTTTCTGCATTTCTTTTTCTTGGAGTGCTGGCTTATGTAAATGGTTTGCTCATGAGTAATCCAAGAGTGATGTTTGCCATGGGCGATGATGGAAGTTTACCGAAAATTTTTGCAAAGCAAAATGAAAAAACCAATGTGCTTACATTTTCATTAACTGTGTTTGCTGCTGTTTGCATCATCATCTTATTCTTTGCACAGGAGTTTGATAAAATATTAGCCTTTACTATTTTTCTTGATTGCTTTGGAATGGTGTTGAGCAGCGCTACTATTTTCTGGTTCCGTAAAAAAACAAAACATCTGGATGGAACAGGTATTTATAAAATGAAACTATTCCCCTTAGCACCGTTGATTTTTATGGGTGCTTATTTATTTGTAGGAACCAGTATTGCCATTGCCGATCCCAAAGCTGCATTAACCGGCCTGGGTGTGCTGGCAGCATTTGTATTGATTTATTTTTTGTTTCATAAAAAGAAAGAAATTAATAATGGATGACTGTTCACCCAACGGGTGACTGCTCATCAGTAAATAGTTTATGTTGTACGGTCATCCTTCGGATGAACAGACAACGAAAATAATAAATTGAGTTATGGACTTATCTTACATCATCAACGAACTGGGCGAAGACCGTGAACATTATTTCAACGCCATTGCACCGCCCATCATTCAAACAAGTAATTTCCGTTTTAATAAAGTAGATGACTTGCGTGCTGCCTTTGAAGATGAAATGAGCACCTACCTCTACAGCCGTGGGTTAAACCCAACAGTTGATATTCTTCGAAAAAAATTAGCAGCCTTGGATGAAGCGGAAGATTGCCTGGTATTCAACAATGGTGCAGCCGCCATCTTTGCAGCGGTCCTGGCCAATGTAAAAACGGGCGATCATATTGTAAGTGTCAACAAACCTTATACATGGGTGCAACGCATGTTCGATGTCATCCTTCCACGCTTTGGAATTACCACTACTTATGTTGATGGAAGAAAAACAGAAAATTATATT
>JANMOR010000029.1:0-1990 GCA_031369435.1 Chitinophagaceae bacterium | reverse complement strand
AATTACAAGATCAGCAGGTTGTAATAATCTTGGTTTACTTGCCTCCTTTACTTCTTTCCCATCCTGAGCAAATGAAATCAATACTGTTATTGAACAAATGACTGTTGTAATTAATTTTTTCATGTGTTTGATTTATTTATTTGAAATAGTTATTGATTCCTGAAGGTTAGCTTGTTATTCTATTCTGTTATTCACAGCCCACTAAACCACGCATAAATAATTTTGTTTTTTCAGCATACTGCCTTCCCGGGTCATTTGGAAATTGCCTGCTGACTCTTTGTATTTGTTGCTGTGTATCTATTTGAGCTGCAAGCTGACGATTTAAACAGGTTATTTTGTCCTGTTGTTTTTGCCTGCTGCTCGCAGGAGTCTGTTCACTCATTTCACTCAATCTTTTTTGTGCCCTGCATATTTTTAATTCAGTTTCATAAATAGAAATCTGTATGGCATCTTCATAATTGATGATATTTTGTGCCTGTGCCTGTTGGGTGGGAATGCTTTGCTGCACATTTCCCTGGCGGGAACGTTCCAGGTTTTCCTGCCTGCGGTTCAATGCTTCATTTTGAAAATTAATACTGCGCTGCTGCTGGCCCGGGCAATCATCGGATTTTATTTTTGATTCTTCAATGCGTAATTTTTGTCTCCCTCTTGCTATTGCCGCCATTTGTTTTGTATAGTTCTCATTCTCATATATTTTAAAAGAGGAAGGATCAAAACAAATATCCATGTCCTGTATATCCATTACTTCTGCATTATAGGTAGCTGAAGTAATTTGCAGAATGATGAATAAACCCTTGTCGGTATATTGATATCCTACAGCATAATATCCAAGAAATTTTTTAGGCGTCATTACTAATTGTTCAGGTTCTGTTTTACCAAATAGCCACCATGTTTCAGGTCGTCCATCTGCTTTGTATGCCCATGCTTTTACTCTGCCACCAAAAAACAATTTGCTTTCGGCTCTTCGGTTAAGTGGAACATTATCTGCTGAACTGATGAATTGATATTGATAATTTTCACTGTTGCCTGTGCTCATCCAATGCTCACTTCTTTCTTGTTTCTTTACATTGAAATAATTGTAAGTATTGCCTTTCAACCCCAGCAGAACCAAACTAAAATCAGGTTTTGCTATATTGATATCGCATACTCCGGCCGAACCTCTTTTGATAGGCGTATTGGCCATCAATCCTTTTTCTGTATTAATGAACAAACAACCTTCGGCCGGCCCTATGCCCGTTTCTGTTTTTATTTTAAAGATTTTATCAAAGCAAATCCTTTCCCCGGTTGGTGTTATCGTTACCGGCATTGCTCTTCCTTCCAGCACATCTGCATCAAGAATAGACAACCGGTAAGCCCTGTGTGGTGAACCTGACCATGAAGTATCTCTCCTGGTAGTATCGGGCTGTGCAACAACTGAAACAACTATCAACAATAAAATCAAACTAAGAAGATATTTATGTTTCATGTTTTTGCAGGGTTTATTGTTTGATGAATTCCACCCTTCTGTTCTTCGCTTTACCATCTGCCGTTTTATTATCAGCTACCGGAACAGTGGCGCCTTTTCCATCTGTTGAAATTCTTGATTCATCAATACCAAAATTATTGATGAGGTAACTGCTCACGGCTTCGGCTCTGCGTTTGGAAAGTGAAAGATTATCAGCAGCATTCCCATCAGCATCTGTATGGCCAACAATTTTTATTTTAAGTGTGGGGTTTGCTTTTAAAGCATCTCCAATCTGGTTAATGATTGCAAAGGATTCTTTTTTGATGAGATCTTTGTTTACATCAAATAAAATTTCGTTGGTAGATGCCTTCCCTTTCTCCAGCAGATCTTTAACCAGCAAACTTCTTGCATCCACATCGCCTGAAGCAATGCGGATATTGGAAACGAACATACCCGATTCTGAAGCTGGAATAACATAGGTATTGCATAAGTAAAAGTTATTCCGCATCTCTGCTGTAAGTGCCATTGGCAGGTCAACGATCTTTG
>JANMOR010000010.1:0-2434 GCA_031369435.1 Chitinophagaceae bacterium | reverse complement strand
GGATGAACCGGATGCCGGAGAAGTATTACTCAACGGCACCAAAATGAATAATTTAAGGGGTAAGCAATTGGCCGGTTTCCGGAATAAGCATATCGGCTTTGTTTTCCAGTTTCATCATTTATTGCCCGAATTTACCGCATTGGAGAATGTTTGTATTCCAGGATGGTTAGGTAACCGGAAGAAAAAAGAAGTAGAAGAACGATCAAAAGTATTGTTGAAATTGCTCGGACTTGCAAACAGAATGGAGAACAGACCTTCTGAATTGTCAGGTGGCGAACAGCAACGTGTAGCAGTTGCAAGAGCATTGATCAATAACCCCGACATCATTATGGCCGATGAACCAACGGGGAACCTTGATAGTGCTCATGCAAAAGAACTGCATCAGTTATTTTTTGATCTGCGTAAACAATTCAATCAAACATTTTTGATTGTAACACACAATGAAGAACTCGCTGCTCAATGCGACAGAACGATTCATATGAAGGATGGAAGAATAATGCCCCCCAGCCCCTAAAGGGGGGTGAGGCAGAACTCAAAGTAATTTTGTTAACTTGATTCTTTAAACTATAACCCATAAATCAGAGTGTGTATTTACACCCCTTTAGGGGATGGGGGTTCAAACTCTCGGCTTCCAGGGGATTTCTTCTACTCCCAACTGATGACCTGTATAACGGGCAAGTACAAATAAAAAATCGCTTAAACGATTAATGTATTTAATCACTAATGGATCAACAAACATTTCTTCCTGCTGCATGTGTACACATAACCGTTCGCATCTCCTGCATACACATCTTGCAACATGAATAGTGCTAACCGAAACATGACCACCAGGCAATATAAAAAACTTCATTGCCGGAATGGCATCACTCATTTTGTCGATCTCTTTTTCCAGTAACACAATATCACTTTCTTTGAGATCAGGAATTTTCATCTTTGGTTCTTTCTCCGGATCACAGGCCAATGAAGAACCAACAGTAAACAAACGGTCCTGTACTTCTTTTAAGATAGCTTTAGTATGAACATCGGCTACATGATCAGCAACTAAACCAATATAAGAATTGAGTTCATCAACGGTGCCATATGTTTCAATACGCAGATGGCTTTTAGGAACTTTTGTTCCACCAATTAAACTGGTTTTGCCAAGATCACCTGTTTTAGTATAAATTTTTGTTGCCATAATCCTGCATTAAGTAAAATGAAATGTAAACAAAAGTATTGTTGAAAAGTTTTTAAAAAGAAAAGGAGAGTTAAAAACTCTCCACATTTTTTTAAGCATTGTATGATCGATGTCTTATGAATTAAAAACTGTTTCTTCTTTCATCAAATCACTTTCAACTAAACCATCTCTCAGCCGAACAACACGTTTGGCATAACGGGCAATGTCTTCTTCATGCGTTACCAATATAACGGTGTTGCCGAGTTTATGAATATCTGTAATGAGGTTCATGATTTCAACTGAAGTCTTACTGTCGAGGTTACCAGTTGGTTCATCTGCTAAAATGATCGATGGATTATTGACCAATGCACGTGCAATAGCCACCCGTTGTATTTGTCCCCCACTCAATTCGTTTGATTTATGATGCGACCGGTCTGCGAGATTTACTTTGTTAAGCATATCCAATGCTCTTTCATTCCGTTCTTTTTTGGGAACACCTGCATAGATCAAAGGCAGGGCAACATTTTCCAAGGCAGATAAACGGGGCAGCAGGTTGAATTGCTGAAATACAAATCCAATCTCCTGGTTACGGATTTCGGCAAGATCATTATCAACCATCTTACTTACATCTTTTCCATTAAGGATGTATCTGCCATCGGTCAATGTATCCAGGCAACCGAGAATATTCATCAAAGTACTTTTGCCTGAACCGGAAGGCCCCATCAACGCCACAAATTCATTTTTATTTATCTCCAGGTCAATTCCTTTTAAGACAGGGAGTTCCTGTTTGCCGAGATAATAACTTTTTCTCAATGATTCAAGATGAATAACAGTTGGCATAAGCGGTGAATATAAAATTATTTTTTGATCACTTTAGGAACCATAAAAAATGTATCATTTTTCAAAGCAGCATTTTGCAATGCTTCTGCTCTTGATACCGTGCCTTTCACTTCATCATCCCTTAATTGATTGATCTCTTCAGTTAAATGCACGAGGGGCTCAATGCCTGTAGTGTCAAGTTCCTGCAGCTTTTCAATAAAACCAATCATTTGCTGCATGTCCTGCTGCAATTTTTCTTTTTCTTCCGGTTTTATTGTAAGCCGGGCAAGATGACTTAATTGATCGATCAATGCAGCGTTCACTTCCATTTTTCAAAAATAAGTAAAAGGGTTGGAGCTTCTGTTTTTTTGGATGAATGGAAAGAACAATCGGGACGAATCTGTAGCTCTTTAGGAAGATTGTAACTCAATTCTTTTATTACAGCAGCGTGCCTTTTAA
>JANMOR010000001.1:0-2630 GCA_031369435.1 Chitinophagaceae bacterium | reverse complement strand
CTGCGTCACCACCCACTCTGTATATTTAACTCCACACCAGGCAAAGAAGCCAATGAACAAACACAGGTAAGAGATCCTGAACATAAAACGCCCCACTTCATAGCTGAAAGGCTGCAACATATTCAGTTTTTTATCGTGCAGAATTTGTATGATCAGGTAAAAGATGGTTGCCTTCAAGACTGAGGCAAGGCCGGTCAAAAAGGTAACTCCAAAAAAATGAGCCGGGTTGTATGTATAAAGCCCTGACAAATCATTTCCTTCCCAAAATGTGGCGGCGTTAATCGGGTTGATCACCAGTGTATAAAAAGCACTGAATATGGAGCCACTGGCTTCAATACATACGCCAATAAATATGATCCAGGAAAGGACATGTAATACTTTTAATACCAGGTTTGTTCTCGATTTCATGATAGATAATTTTTGAATGACAGAGCAAATATAGATAAATATTTATTGATAAACAATAAATATACATTTTTATTTGATAAAAAGATTCTTGGCTCAAAAAACCTGAACCGGAAGAAGACCAATAGTGGCCTGTATTAATACATAACTTAGCAGGAAGCAATTTATCTTATGCAATTCTTTGTTGAACAAAATTCTGTTGTCAGAAAAATCTGGGGTAAGAGCGACACTGTGCTGTTTATTTTTGCGGGTGCCTCTGCTGAATTTGCTTTGAATAAAGCGGTTGACTGGCTTTATTTTACCGGCAAGCTGCCTGCAGATCCTATAGGTCGTTTATTCTCTACAGTGAGCTATGCAATAAAAATTGTTTTTGCTCCAATGGATGAAGCCAATAAAGCAATTGATACCATGCGGCAAATACATACAGCGGTGGAACAAAACCGTGGCGCCACAATACCTGATTGGGCTTACCGTGATGTGTTGTTTATGCTCATTCATTATTCAATAGCTGCATATGAACTGCTCGAAAAAAAATTAAGCGATGATGAAAAGGAAGAAGTACACAATGTGTTTTATCGTGTAGGGGAACGGATGGGATTGAAAGAGTTGCCGCTTACTTATAACGAATGGCTACCTGTAAGAAAAGCACATTTAATGCAAGACTTACAAAAGAGTGACTACACAGCCGATCTGTTTAAACAATATAAAAAGCATCTTGGTGCAATGCGGTTTAAGGTGTTGATCGAAGGGCAGAAATTAGTGGTTCCTGAAAGAGTAAAAGTGTTGTTGCAGTTGAATGATTTTTCTTTGCTTACAGCTGCAGTGCCGTTGTATAAAGTGAGCAGACTGATGAAGATGGACTGGCTGCTTAAAAATATTTTACTTCCTTCTGATTATAAAGAACAGATAAACGAACTGAATGTGCACCAGAGTTAATGCCGTGCTTGATTTTTACTGCAATGAAGCTTCATAACACTTTACGAGCTGCGTAAAATCTTCTCCATCTTCCTGCCCTTTGCCAACTCATCAACCAGCTTATCGAGATACCTCACCTCCTTTATCAATTGATCTTCGATTTCTTCAATCCGATAGCCACAAATGACTCCGGTTATAAGGTGCACGTTTGGATTTAACTTTGCCTTTTGGAAGAATGTTTCAAACGTTACCTTTTCTTTGATCAGTTCATCCAGTTTTTTGTTATTGAAACCTGTTAACCATTCTATCACCTGGTGCAGCTCTTCTTTTGTGCGGCCTTTCTTTTCTATTTTTGTAACGTACAACGGATAGACCGTAGCAAAGGTCATTTTTGCGACACGCTCACGCTGTGTTGAGGAATTGTTCATACCTTTTATTTTTAGCGTTTAACTTTCATATATTTTGAAAGCCGTGTTAGTGTCTGCACGAAACAGAATTAGTTGTTTTAGAAATTGTTCGAGATGACACGAACCACGGCATAGATCATCATTGTTTCTTTGCCCATTCATCCATTGATCTTTCTAATATTTCCAAAGGCATACAACCATCTTTTAAATATTCGGTATGAAATGCAGCAAGGCTGAATTTATTGCCAAGTAACCGGCTGTATTTATTTCTAAGTTCCCAGATTTTTAATGCACCTGTTTTATAGCTCAATGCCTGCCCCGGATAAACCATATAACGCTCTATTTCTGCTATTGCTCCTTCTTCACTGATTGCTTCATTTTCCATAGAGTAAGCAATTGCCTGTTCTCTTGTCATTTTACCGGTATGCATAGCAACATCCACTACCAACCTGATGGCACGGTGCATCTCATCTCCCAATGCACCCATATACTGGTAAGGATCGGTGTACAAGCCGAGTTCTTTACCCAAACTTTCGCAATACAAGGCATACCCTTCGCCATAGGCACCATACCAAATAAAACGGCGGAAAGATGGCAGGGTAGTGTTTTCTGTTTGTATACTTGTTTGGTAATGATGGCCGGGTAAAGCTTCATGCAGGAAAGTGCTTTCCATGCCGGCCGTGGTATTAAATTTTGTGGCATCTACTATTGGAATATAATAAATTCCGGGACGGGTACCATCGGGCAGGCCGGGATAATATTCTGCACTGGCACTTGCAGCACGAAAAGCTTCCGTTTGCCGAATCTCGAATTTTGTTTTTGGCGTAAGCGTAAACATTTTTTTCAGATTGGTATCAATCCTTGCCTGGATATTCCTGTTAGCAACCAATACTTCCTCCGCCG
>JANMOR010000761.1:0-5976 GCA_031369435.1 Chitinophagaceae bacterium | reverse complement strand
ATAAGCAATTTTGTACTTTACTTCATTGATGCTTACAGTATATAAATGTGGTGGTGGAACTGAATCTGTACTTGTACTTCCATCGCCGAATTCCCATAAAAAACTCAAAGGCCGTTCGCTTATTGGTACTGGTTGAACATACAATAAACTGTCGGGACAAAGGAATGGATTAACATTGAAGTCTGCTTCCATAAAATTATTCAAACGGAACGTATTGGTTGCAGTATCAGTGCAAAAACCATTTGAAACAATGAGTGTTGCTGTTTTATCTCCAAACGCTTTATAGATCACCTGTGGATTTTGATTCGTACTGCCACCAGCAGTTCCGAAATTCCAAAGCCAGCTGTTGATTTCATTTCCGCCCTGGTGCGTATAATTAACTGTATCAGCTAAACAACCAAAACGGATATTGAAATTAAATGCAGCATTCACTGTATCCTTTACTGAAAAATTCAATTGTGAAATGGGTGTATTCTGGTTGCACTCATCAATAATAGTATTACCATCAAAACCTGGTTTTAATGTTATTGTGAATGTTCCTTTTGTTTGCAGGGGCTGAGCAAATGAAACAATTATATCGGATGTAAGACCATCCACATTACAATTACCTCTTGCACCGGTTATCGTTACAGGATAGGTTCCGTTAATGATAAAATCACTACCTGCAGGATCTATTGAACTGCAACGGATCAGTTTTTTAAATACAAAGCGAACTTGATTTGGAGCACAGGTTACAGGAACAATGCTATCTAATTTTGTTGGTTGTGGAATTTGGTAATTAAAATTCAACGCATCATTTGTAGGTATTGCCCTGTCGCATAAATCAAGAATTGTATTATTATCAATTCCATTTTTTAATTGCAGTGTATAATTACCGGGAGGCAATGGTTGCGATAACGTAATAATGACTGAATCAGTTTCAAAACTATTGTTGCATCCAATTGGTGTTACACTCACCGCTGTAATACCGCCAGGGAATGAAACAATATCACTTCCGTTTAATGCAATGGAAGAACATTTCATTTTTTTATTCAGCTTCAATCTTAATTCATTGCCGCCACAATTTGGCTTTACATCCTGCATCAAAGGAAGCTTGGGATCGGTGATCACTGCAGTTCCACCACTAAACGACAAACCATATCCCTGTTGTGAGTTGGAGAAATTACTCACCATTAATAAATAAGTTCGGCCCGCAACAATATTGGGGAGCCTGCTAAATATAGGTGGATTGTTATTATTAAATGATCCGCATTCAATTAAACCTGTTGCTGTTGAACGTGTTCCTGTTTGACCTTTCAACCCCGACCAGTTAGCTCCTACAACTATTGCAGTATTGGTAAAAACTACATCCGGGTTTAATCCGGTGATATCAAAAATCTGCCAATCATAATCATCATTAGGACTAATGGGATTAATTGTAAGTCCTAATGTTCCCGATGTATAACATGTAAACTTGTACCAGAATGGATTTACATCCTGGTAAATAAGATCGCTGCTGCAGCCCGGCACACGAATAACACTATTTGTACAACTGGGAACATTTGATTGGGAAAACACTGTTGTACCGCATACAGGAAATGCAGTTGATGGTGTTTGCCCTAATGTTGTGCAAAGCTGGGCAGATGCATGAAAAGAAAAAATCATTGTCGCAAGCAACAAAAGTGTAAACTGTTTTTTTATAGATGATAAATAATTCAAGGAATTCTTTTTCTTATAAATGTTACATGCAAAATAAAGTTTCTCAATCGAAAGACAAACAATGTTTTCAAAACGTTGCCTCAAAAAAAAAATCCCGCTTTACAGCGGGATTGAATGTTTTACTATTAAGTAAGTTATGCTATCTCAACATCAGCACCTGCATCTTTCAGCTTACCTGCAATTTCATCAGCTTCTGCTTTTGAAACGCCTTCTTTAACAGGCTTTGGAGCTGTATCAACTAGGTCTTTTGCTTCTTTCAAGCCTAAACCGGTAAGATCTTTAACGATCTTAACAACATTCAGTTTTGAAGCGCCAGCGCTCTTCAGGATTACGTTGAATGCAGTTTTTTCTTCAACAACAGCTGCACCGCCACCATCGCCGCTTGCAGCAACTACTGTTGCAGCAGCTGGCTCAATGCCGTATTCTGCTTTCAGAACATCTGCTAATTCCTGTACTTCTTTTACTGTTAAGCTTACTAATGATTCAGCTAATACTTTAATGTCTGCCATTTTGTTTTAATTTTTACCGTCTTCACTGCTTTTATTTGCTCCGACGGCGGTTTTAAAAAAATTTGCCTTTATATCCCATCCGGCCAGGTAGTTATTTAAATGCTTTTATAAGCAAATTGATTACTCTGCGGCTGCAACAACTTCTCCTTTTGTTTCAGCGTTATGCAGCAATGCAGCAATAACACGTTTTGCAGGAGACTGCAACAAACCAATTACTTCGCCGATCAATTCGTTCTTGGTCTTGATCTTTACAAGTGTCTTCAATTCATTGTCGCCTGTATAAATATCACCGTTAATGAAAGCAGCTTTCAAAACAGGCTTGTCACCATTGCTTGTTTTACGAAACGAACTGATGATCAGAGCCGGCTCTTTCGGGTTCTCTGAAAACAACAGTGCGGTTACATTATGCAATGAATCAAATACACCTGTGTAACGCTCTGCATCCAGAGATTCCAGCGCTTTTTTAATAAGTGTATTCTTAGCAACTTTCATTTCAACATTCTTGTCGAAACATGCACGGCGTAGTTTACCTACCTGCGCAACAGATAAAGATTCAGTATCTGTAATATAAAAATTATTGTATTGACTGAATTTGCCTTTCAGCGCTTCAATCACTTCGTTTTTTTGTTCTTTAGTCATGACTGTTTTTTTAATAACCCTGAACGGATTAATTCATGAATGATTTTGTGTCAACAGAAATACCGGGGCTCATTGTGCTTGCCATGAAAATACTTTTCAGGTAAGTTCCTTTTGCAGTTGAAGGTTTTGCCTTTACAATTGCATTTAAAAACTCAGTTGTATTTTCTGCAAGTTTTTCAGGAGCAAAACTGATCCGTCCTACAGAAGCATGAATGATACCTGCTTTATCAACTTTGAAAGCAATTTTACCACCCTTCACTTCATTTACAGCGGCTGCCACATCATTTGTAACAGTTCCTGTTTTAGGATTCGGCATCAGGTTACGAGGACCAAGTACTTTGCCAAGCTTACCAATCTTAGGCATTACGGCAGGTGTTGCAATAATAACATCAACATCTGTCCATCCTCCTTCAATTTTAGTAATGTATTCATCCAAACCTACATAATCAGCTCCTGCTGCTTTTGCATCAGCTTCTTTATCAGGTGTACAAAGAACCAATACTCTTTTTGTTTTACCAGTACCGTGTGGTAATGTTACTGTACCACGAATTGCCTGGTCAGCTTTCTTTGGATCAACACCCAAACGGATGTGTACATCAACAGAACTGTCAAACTTTGTACAATTAATTTCTTTTACGAGTGTAGAAGCTTCTTTAAGGGAATAAACTTTGTTGTTATCCACCTTAGCTTGTGCTACTTTTCTTTTTTTAGTCAGAGACATGTTTAAAAAAATTTAAGGTGAATAATTTAGTTATCCCAAGGGGCTTTACCATCAACAGTTAAACCCAAACTTCTTGCAGTACCAGCAACCATGCTCATTGCACTTTCCAGGGTATAACAATTTAAGTCGGGCATTTTGTCTTTTGCAATTTCTTCAACCTGCGACCATGTTACTTTGCCAACTTTAGCACGGTTTGGTTCTTTTGAACCTTTTTGAAGTTTTGCTGCTTCTAATAATTGAACGGAAGCTGGTGCAGTTTTGATAACAAAGTCGAATGACTTGTCAGTATAAACGGTAATCAAAACAGGTACTACTTTACCCATTTTATCCTGGGTTCTTGCATTGAACTGCTTGCAGAACTCCATAATGTTAAGACCCTTTGAACCGAGGGCCGGACCTACAGGAGGCGCAGGGTTTGCCTGGCCGCCTTTTACCTGTAGCTTTACAAATCCTGAGATTTCTTTTGCCATTGTAAAAGTTTTTTGGTGATAACGTGGCGCTTTCAGCGACACTCCCAAACAAATAATTCTAACTATAAGAACTTTTGGGACGGCGAAGGTAAGGCTACTTTCCTTACCGGCAAAGCATTTGAGCAACTATTTCTGCTGAAAAATTGTTTTACCTGTTCTTCCCTTTAAAAAAAAGTTGAAAGAAAAAGAGTAAAAAAATGGCTGCATCTTTTATTGGCTGCATAATTTGATTTAATTTTTCATTCTTAATTGTACATTTTATAAAACCCATTTCATAATTATGGCAAAAGCAAAGAAAAAAGCAGTCAAAAAACCTGCTAAGAAAGCCGCTAAAAAAGCGATCAAAAAGAAAGCAGCAAAAAAAGCTCCCGCAAAGAAAAAGGCAGCTAAAAAAGCTCCTGTAAAAAAGAAAGTTGCTAAAAAGGCTCCCGCCAAAAAGAAGGTTGCAAAAAAAGCCGTTAAGAAAGCAGCTAAGAAAAAAGTTGCCAAAAAAGCTCCGGCCAAAAAGAAAGTTGCAGCTAAAAAACCTGCTCCCAAAAAAGCAGTTGTAAAAAAAGCAGCTCCTAAGAAAAAAGCAGCCACTAAACCTAAACCAGTAAAAACACCGGCACCAACTCCTGTTCAGGCAGTATTGCCATTGGCTGAAACAACACCTGTTGCAGAAACTACTGCAGAAGGACAAACTTCGTAAAGTTATCAAGCTTCCTTAATAAACAAAGTCCCCACCTGCAGGCAGATGGGGACTTTTACATTTATAGTTTTATTTATGAAAGTTTTTCAACCTGCATATAATTCAATTCAACTGGTGTAGCACGACCAAATACTTTTACAGCCACTTTCAATTTTTTCTTTTCATCATTTACCTCTTCAATAACACCATTAAAGTCGTTGAAAGGTCCGTCAATGATCTTGATCGTTTCACCAACAATAAATGGTTCACTCATTGTCATACCTGTTGAATCAGCCATTTCATCAACCTTACCCAGCATTTTATTGACTTCTGCTTTACGTAACGCAATAGGATTTTCTTTTCCCAAAAAATGAATCACATTACTGGCATTGCTAATAGTTTCACGGATATCATCGCCCATTTTACCATTCTCAACTTCAATCATTACATAACCGGGATAGAAATTACGTTCACGAACAACTTTCTTACCATTCGCAACTTTATATACTTTCTCAACGGGTAAGAACACTTGTTTTACAACAGTGTCCCATCCGTTACGTGAAATTTCTTTATCCAGATATTCCTTTACTTTTTTCTCTTTGCCGCTCACGACACGAAGCACATACCACTTACTGGTTTCCACATTGGCAGTTTCAGACATATTTTATTTTTTGAAAAATGAGTAAAAGAATTGAAGGGAACTGGCAATACCTAAGTCCATTAACCATACAATAGCAGTAATGATAATTGTAGCAATTAAAACAATCATTGTTGATTGCTGCAATTGCTGCCAGGTAGGCCAGGTTACTTTTTCAAGCAATTCACGGTAGGAATCTCTGAAATATGCCGATACTTTGTTCATAACATTTTTGTTTGAAGATTTAGAATTTGAAAATTGATCAACTCCGCATTCAAATTTATTTTTCCCAACTTTCTTCGCACGGGCACTAGGATTCGAACCCAGATCAAAGGTTTTGGAGACCCGTATGCTACCGTTGCACCATGCCCGTAGAAAACCAAAAGCTACCCCGTTGTGCAGGACAGCTTTTAGTAATATTTTGCAAATTTAAAGAATCATTTGCTTAAAGCTAAAAGCTTTTTGGCTCAGAGCTTATTTCAAAATTTCAGTTACCTGACCGGCACCTACTGTACGACCACCTTCACGAATGGCGAATTTTAACCCTTTCTCCATCGCAATTGGTTGAATCAACTTAACAGTAAGGTTGGTATTATCACCTGGCATTACCATTTCAGTTCCTGCTGGTAATT
>JANMOR010000174.1:0-6964 GCA_031369435.1 Chitinophagaceae bacterium | reverse complement strand
ACTTTTTCTATTTGGCAGAGCAAAGAACAAATGAAACAGTTTGCATATAAAATGAAAGACCATGCAGAAGTAATTCAAAAAACAAGAAAAGAAAACTGGTACAGTGAGGATATGTTTGTAAGATTTAAAGTGCTGAAGACTTGGGGAACGATTAAAGGGGTTGCTCATCCATAGCGGGCATGTTGAACAGGTATGGCATATATGCTTAGTGACTTAGAAAGTCAAAAGACTGATTAGATATGCCATACCTACTCAACCCAAAGCTGTAATCTTGCAAACGCATCAAACTTTATATTCAAACATGTCTTCGCCCCACCGCTACTTCATCATCAACAAACCATACGATATGGTTTCGCAGTTCGTCAGTTCGCATGAAGTGAAGTTGCTTGGTGATCTTGATTTTGAATTTCCTGAAGGGATACATGCGATTGGACGATTAGATAATCATTCAGAAGGCTTACTCATTTTAACCACCAATAAAAAAGTAACCCGTTTATTATTCTCTTCAGAAAAAAAACATAAACGTACTTACCTGGTGATGGTAAAAAATATTGTAACAAAAGAACTGCTTGAACAATTAAAAAAAGGAGTAACCATTCCTGTAAAAGATGGTGAACCATATATAGCCATTCCTGATTCAATTGAAATTGTTGATGATGTAAAAGATTACTATATGCATATGGATGATTTCCGTCAACAGTTTCCGCATACATGGTTGCTGATGACGTTAACTGAAGGAAAATTTCACCAGGTACGGAAAATGTGCCTGGCTATTAACCGCCGTTGCCTGCGGCTGGTAAGGGTTTCGATTGAAAATTTACAACTTGGAAATTTAAAGCCAGGTTGCGTAAAAGAATTAGATGAAAAGGAGTTTTTTGAATTGATTGGGATTGACTAAGGAGCATGAAGAGCGCAAGCTTGCACCTTCACCCCAAAAAACCTATCTTGCAGTATGTTTTTACAAAAACATATTACTACAAACCTGATGCTGTCATATTTCCTCAACCTGATTGCTGCAGGCGATGGCAGTTTGCCCGATTACTAAGTTGTGTTCACTATTATTTAATTGAAACGAACCTTCAATTAATAAGCTTTTATTTTAATCTTACTTACGCCCATCTTTTATTGAACATTAAACTTGTTTTATGACTCAGCATAATTATTACGTTGAAAACGAATTAGGACGATTACGAAAATTATTAATTCATAGTCCCGATGGCGGCATTGGTAAAATCATTCCCGGCACATTTGCCGATAATCTGTATGACGATATTGTACACCTCAAAAACATGCAGAAAGAATACAATCATTATGTAAAACTGTTATTGTATTTCTTAGACAGAGAAAAGATCAACTACATCAACAACTATCAGCAACAGGCCGATGCTGAAAAAAAATCATGGTGTTTTATTCCGGGCAAAGCAGAATATTTCAACAGTGATAAGGTCCTGGACACACAGCAACTGCTCGGCGAAATCATCAGCGATGAAAAAATAAAACTGCGTTTGATATCAGCTATCTGCTCGTATGAAGAATCAAGTTTCGCCATTCAGCAACGCTTAGAAAATATCAATGATCCTGCTTTACTCGCCAAAGTATTCATCACCGGTATCCTTCCATCCGAAGAAAACGGAACAGATGAAGACATGTTCATCTTCCCCCCTGTTCCCAACTTTATTTTTACCCGTGATATTGGTATCATGGTGAAAGGCCATATCCTGTTAAGCCGTATGGCAACAGTAGCAAGAAGAAGAGAATCATTGCTCACAAAATTTTTATCGCTCTACTATTTCTTTAAAGAAGATCCGCAAAAAGTAATGGAGATCATTGAAGAAAGCGATTTCTTTTTGTATGAAGAAGAAGAACGCAAACACCGCATCATCACCATTGAAGGTGGTGATGTGATGATGATCCATCCCAAACATTTTGTTATTGGCTGCAGTATCCGAACCAGCAGCAGTGCAGTGAATGAAATGGTGCATACCCTATTCAGTAAACCGGAACTGGGTATTGAAAAAGTATCAGTTGTAAAAATTCCGAAGAACCGTGCACAAATGCATATTGATACCATTTTTACTCAGGTGAAACGAAATGTGTGGGTATTGTATGGCCGCTTCTCTGAACGAATATTAAGAGCTGAACATATCAGCCGTCATACTTATATCAATAAATTATCACACAATCCACGTCAATTGGAAATGGAGCAGGTGGAAATTTTACAGTTTAAGAAACCGGCCAATGAAGCCTACATCAAAACAAAAGATTACAGTGTGCCCAATGATTTACCGGGTATTGAATCATTGTTAAGGCAAATAAGTATTGAAGACTTTGGCATTAACCCTGAAGATGTAAAAATTATTTACAGCGGCGACAATGTCTTTCCGCATGATGAACGGGAACAATGGACCGACAGTTGCAATGTTGTAGCCTTAAAAGAAGGTGTGGTAATTGGTTACGACAGGAATGATCATACCGCTGAAGCATTTAAAGCAGCAGGTTTTAATGTACTTACAACTGCCGAAGCATTTGAAGTATTTGAAAATGGAGTTGATCCTGACAGCATCGAAAACACATTGATCCTGTTACCATCTGCCGAACTTTCAAGAGCAAGAGGCGGGAGCCATTGTATGAGTATGCCGTTATTAAGAGACAGTTTGTAGTTTATAGTTTGTAGTTATCTCCACAAAAGTGAGACCCGAACTATAAACTATCAACTATAAACTACAAACTATTTTTATGCAAACAACATCACATTTATTAATGATCAAACCCGTGGCTTTTGATTTCAATGCTGAAACAGCTATTAACAATGCATTTCAGCAACAGGGCAGCAATGACCAAGCACAGGAAAAAGCTGAAGCAGAATTTGATGGCTTTGTACAAAAACTAACTGCTGCCGGAGTTGATGTAACAGTTATACAGGATACGGAAGTGCCACATACACCCGACAGTATCTTTCCCAACAACTGGATCAGCTTTCACCAGGATGGAACCATTGTGCTCTACCCCATGTATGCTGTAAACAGGAGAGCTGAACGCAAACAACACGTGCTGGAAATGATTGATTCCAAATTTAAGCTGAAGCAAACCATTGATTTATCAGCAAAAGAAAATGAACACCTGTTTTTAGAAGGAACAGGAAGTATGGTGCTCGACAGAGAAAATAAAATTGCTTATGCCTGTCTCTCTCCAAGAACAAATAAAATTCTATTGGAAGAATGGTGCAGACAAATGAGTTATACTGCCTGTTCATTTTTCAGTGTAGATGAAAACGGCAACGAAATTTATCATACCAATGTAATGATGTGTGTAGCTGATAAATATGTAGTGATTTGTTTAAACAGCATTCATGATGCAACAGAACGCCAACATGTAGTTGATACTATCATCAACAGCGACAAAAAGATCATTGAAATTTCTTACAGCCAGATGAATCGCTTTGCAGGTAATATGTTGCAGGTACATAACAGCAAAGGAGATAAATATCTTATTATGAGCAGCCAGGCTTTCAGTTCACTTACTCCACTGCAGGTGAAAGAACTGGAAACCTACAATCCCATTATCCATTCCGATCTTACAACTATTGAAACCAATGGTGGTGGCAGCGCAAGATGTATGATGGCCGAAATATTTTTACAGGAACGGAATTAAGTTTTCGAAGTCCGGCTCCTGCCGGGTTTTTGATTGCTCAATAATTTTTCAACTGCCTTTTCTTTTATGTTGATTTCCTTCATGAGTTTAGCCCAGCATTGATTAAATTGAAGCTTCACTTTTTTCTCTTCACTCAAAAAAAACTGCTGATCAGTTACCCATAATTTTAAATCTTCTGCATCATGCCATAAACCAATGCTGTCCTGTAACTGATCAAAATAAGCATGCTCTTTTACAAGAAGCAGTTTAATTTTTTCTTTTTCTAATTGCCAGTTGTATGCATACAGTAATTGCTTGATAGTTTTTCTTACATCATGCCAATGAGTTTGTGGTAGGTTCACATTAACAGACCGGAGCGATTGCTTCAATTTCATGGTATATTTAAAAACAGCTGCAGCATCAGATTCAGAACAATGTTCAACCAGTTCTTTTTTTACTTTAGCGAGTATGTTTAAATTTTTCTTCGCATCACCTTTAAAAAGTTCATCATAATATAAAAGATCTTCTTTGAGGCCTGAAGCTTTTATTAAAAGCAGGTAATGTTGTTTTTTCATCCATTGAATCCGTAATTGAGCTGCACGGATAATTCCTGCAGTATGAAAAATGTTGCGGATTCTTTTTTTTAGTTTCCTGATTTTCTTTTCATTTGATTGGTCCTGCATCAGATAATGCATCACTGCCCTGCTCTTTTTCAAAAACACCCTTAATTGGTGCAACGCTTCTTCATCACCGGATTTTAAATATGTTTCCAGTTCCTGAACAGCATTCCCCATTTGGGTTGCAGCATATTCCTTTAGCAAATTCATACTTGAAAGTTACCGTTTATGTATGATGCACATTGTTAAGCTTTCTAATCAGATGAATCATTATTTTTGATACATGAAGGTGAGCGGTTTTACATTTGTTCGCAACGCTGTTAAATACGATTATCCCATTGTTGAATCCATTCAATCCATTCTGCCCCTGGTAGATGAATATATTGTTTGTGTGGGCAATAGTGAGGATGAAACCCTTTCGCTGATTGAATCCATCGCTTCACCAAAAATCAAGATTATTCATTCTGTTTGGGACGATAACCTGAGAGAAGGCGGCAAAGTGCTGGCAGTAGAAACTGATAAAGCAAAAGCAGCGGTTGCTGCCGACAGTGACTGGCTTTTCTATTTGCAGGGCGATGAGCTGGTACATGAAAAAGATTTGCCGGTCATTAAAAAAGCCATGCTGCAATATCAATATGATAAAGATGTGGAGGGGCTCCTGTTCAACTACATTCATTTTTACGGCAGTTACAACTACATTGGGGACAGCAGACGCTGGTATAAAAATGAAATACGTGTAATACGCAACGATCAAAACATTCACAGCTGGAAGGATGCCCAGGGCTTTAGAAAAGAAAATGAAAAACTGAAAGTTAAATCAATTGATGCGTTTATCTATCATTATGGCTGGGTGAAAACACCCCAGCAGCAAAATGAAAAACAAAAAGATTTTGGAAAGCTCTGGAGAACCGATGAAGAAATTGCTGCGCACAAAGCATGGCTCGAAACCTTACAGAATGGATTCGATTACAACAATCATGTTGACTCACTCCGCTTATTCAACGGCACTCATCCACAAGTAATGCAGGATCGTATTTCAAAAGCCAATTGGCATTTTGAATTTGATGTTACTAAAAAGAAATTCAGGGATATTAAAAAGCGATTGCTTTATTATTTTGAAAAAACAACCGGTAAGCGATTATTTGAATACAGGAATTATAAACAGGTTTAAGAAAGCTGTCTAAAAAGGAATTTTTTTTACCATAAGCCGTTGGTGAGGACACCAACGGCGGCTACAGATTCCAGAGCCGATTGCATACCTCTGAGACTGTTGTCTTTCTCAGTAACAAAATAATATACAAGCAGTTTAAATATAAGCTGACCGTGTAATTTTTTTGTATGCTTATTTACATTTGTTTCAAGAGCGAAGGCTTCTAACGCAGCATCGGATATAAAAGATAGCAGTCTGTTTACTTTCTCCATCAGTTTTTAAAACCCACAATGACTCTGCTTTTTAAAATGAAACGAGCTAAAATTATTCACAAACTAATAAATTCGTTGATAACGTTCCAAACAGTTGTGGTGAGACACGAACTGGAGCGTTAAAATATAGAGGGGTCACTTGAACAAATTCAAAGCGACCCCTTTTAATTTAAAGTGAAGTTTTAAAAAGCTTTTCAACAAAGATTGCTATAACAGCAAGCGAAGCTACTATTAAATAAAGCCAATTTTTTACATCTAACTTCTCTCTGTACTTAATAAGTTCGTAATATTTTACAAGTAAAATAGGAGTTAATAAAATGGCAAAAATTAATGAAAACATAGATATAGTTTTAATGATTTAACCCCACATACAATCTACAAAACTTACTACGGCAATCGCCGCACCAAACCAACCAAGGTACCGTGTTGCTATTTTCCCAACTGCTCTTAAAATTACTTGTCTTGAAGCTGATGCCCAATTTGCACTCAATTCAGCTATTGCTGCATATCCTATTGCTTGAAAAAAGCAGTTTGCGATGTCATCAACTCTGCTCGGGTTCGAAGGTTCCATTTGTTGCTTAAGATCGACCAAAGCATTTGCAGCATGAATTAATTTATATCTATCCTCATTTGTGTCGAGCTCAAAAACTATATCTGAGTATCCCTCACTATTAAGATAGTCTTTTGCCGAAGTTATTGCTGAGGTTATTGCGGCGCAGTTTTTTGCGCTATCTTCTTGTGGGATAGAATTCGCAGCAGCATATGGTCCTTCTAAGATTAGATTGTCTGGATCATCGTAAAAGCCATAGGTATTACCAGAAGTACTGCCACAATCACAAGGTTCACCACCTTCAGGCAACTGCTCCTCATCAAGCCTGCTAATTGCTCCAGTAGAAGCACCAATCTTTTTCGTTTCTTCATTAAACCTTAGAAGTTTTCTTAACGATTTCATTTTTGCCTTATAGACATCCTCATTTTTACCCCATTTCATCGAGTAGTTTTTACTTGAGGTTTCTGATTTAACGATCACCTTGTCTAAATTTTTAGTCTCTGGAGATTTACTTTTATTACATGAGCAAAATAATGTAATAGTAGTAATAAGCAAATAAACTTTTAGTAGTTTAAATTTCATAACGAAGTTTTTAAAAGTATTTTTAATTGTTTGGCCATCCTTGTTTTCGGCAAAAATTTACGGCCCCCCCCCCCCCATATAAGCAATACCACGAAGTGGTAATTTTTGTACAACTAAGTGTAATTACTTAACTGTATAAAGTAACCCGTAAAATCGTTTTTAG
>JANMOR010000742.1:0-5534 GCA_031369435.1 Chitinophagaceae bacterium | reverse complement strand
GTGATTCAAGTTGTGCCGTATACATCATGTTCCTTAATTCACTTTCATTCATCGGAGCGGCAACAATCATATTGGGAATACAACGCATGTAAGCAATATCGTAACAGCCATGATGCGTAGGGCCATCTTCGCCAACCAATCCCGCCCGATCCAAACAAAAGATCACCGGCAGCTTCTGAATGGCCACATCATGCACAACCATATCATAGGCCCGTTGCATGAACGAGGAATAAATATTACAAAACACTTTCATTCCCTGTGTTGCCATGCCGGCACTTAGTGTAACAGCATGTTGTTCGCAGATGCCCACATCAAATGCTCGGTGCGGCATTTTATCCATCATGAATTTTAATGAAGAACCACTGGGCATAGCTGGTGTAACACCAACAATCTTTGCATTTTTTTCTGCCAGTTCAATAATGGTATGTCCAAATACATCCTGGTATTTGGGAGGTTGTATAGTATCAAATTTTTTCTTTTGTATTTCGCCGGTTACTTTATCAAACAAACCGGGCGCATGCCATTTGGTTTGATCTTTTTCTGCCAGTTCATATCCTTTACCTTTTACAGTAACAATATGCAGGAGTTTAGGACCAGGGATATTTTTAAGATCTTTAAACGTATCAACCAGCTTGGTAATATTATGTCCGTCGATGGGTCCGAAATAACGCAGGTTCAATGCTTCAAACAAATTACTGCTGTTGCTTACAAAGCCTTTGATGCTTTGTTCCAGTTTGCCCGCCATCTCTCTTGTGAAATTTTTACCAACAGGTAATTTGCCGAGCGCTTTCCAAACATCATCTTTAATACGGTTATAGGTAGGCGAAGTAGTAATGTCAGTTAAATATTCTTTGAGTGCTCCCACATTGGGATCAATGCTCATACAATTGTCATTCAAAATAATCAGCACATCACTATCAGCAACTCCTGCATGGTTCATCGCTTCGAAAGCAAGACCTGCCGTCATGGCGCCATCACCAATTACAGCAATTGATTTCCTGTTTTCGCCTTTCATTTTAGCAGCCATGGCCATACCTAAAGCAGCAGAAATAGACGTAGAAGAATGTCCTACACCAAAAGTATCATACTCACTTTCTGAGCGTTTAGGAAAACCACTCAACCCATTATATTTTCTGTTGGTATGAAATATATCTCTTCGTCCTGTAAGAATTTTATGACCATAAGCCTGGTGACCCACATCCCACACCAACTGATCGTATGGAGTATTATACACATAATGCAGGGCGGCTGATAATTCCACTACTCCAAGACTTGCCCCAAAATGACCTCCATGCACACTCACCACATCAATAATGTACTGACGTAACTCATCACATAACTGCGGCAATTGATCCATGGATAGTTTCTTCAGATCTGCGGGGGAGTCTATTTGATTAAGTAGTTGACCGGGCTTTATTTCCATATTTGTGTGATATGATAGTGCAAAGTTATATATCTTACGAGCAATGCTTGTAATAAGGACTTAATAAACAAAGAAATCACTGAATGGTTCTGGTTTAGTGCATAAAATAAGGGTTCAAACATCAACCATTTACCTAATTAATTTGCCCTTTGTAATTTTAGCCCGGAAAAGCGCATGGTTAACAGGTAGATTTGTAACGCTTATATGCAACTAAAATTATCTAAAATATCAGCTTACTGGTGGTGCCAGTTTACAGGTTGGGGCGGCAATGCATTGATGAATTTCTTTTTTGCCTGGACCTTTAACCGTGCCATTACAACTCCTTTCATCATAAGATCGGTGTTAATTGTACTGCTGGGGTTATTGCTTACCCATTTTATGCGCTGGAATCTGCTGCGTTTAAATGTGCTGCAGAAAACATTTGATAAGCAGATCTTTTATTTTTTCGGGATCACTTTTGGTTTCTCCGTTTTATACTCTTTGATATCTTTGTCGTTGTTTAATATACTTGGGTTATTTACACCCGAACAAAAAGTATATAGTTTTTCACGGTTGCTTATTGGTTCATCCATCAATGCGTTTGTAACCTTGCTAGTATGGAACCTGATTTATTTTATTTATCATTATGTAGAGCGGGTACGTAAACAGCAATTAGATGCTTTGCAAATGCAGAGTGTTGTAAAGGAACTGGAACTCAAAACAATCAAAGCACATATTAATCCTCATTTTATTTTTAATTCACTCAATGGCATCCGAGCATTGGTTGATGAAAATCCTGCACGTGCAAGAACAGCCATTACAGAGTTGAGCAATATTTTGCGCAGCAGTATGCAGGCAGAAAAATTAGAAACGGTACCGTTTGAAAAAGAGCTTGCTATTGTTCAGGATTACCTGGCTCTGGAACAAATGCGATTTGAAGAACGGTTAAAAGTAAATTTTGACATAGAAGAAGATACGCTTGATTTACCAGTGCCTCCCATGATGTTGCAAACGCTTGTGGAAAATGCCATTAAGCATGGCATCAGTAAAAATGTGGCTGGCGGAGAAATTAAAATCAGCTCAAAATTTGTTGGCAATCATCATGAACTGGTGATCAGGAATACGGGCCGGTTAAATGGCAACTTCAATACCGATGGCTTTGGTATTTCCAGTACACAAAGCAGATTGAAGCTGATGTTTGGTGATGCTGCAAATTTTACCATTGCAGATGTAAATGGAGATGAAGTGGAAGCAAAAGTAAAAATGCCGGTAGAAGCATAGTTCTATAAATGACGATTCATTTTTAATTTTATAAAAAAGTTGTGCAATGCATAAAAGAGCAATCATTATTGATGATGAACGATTGGCCAGGAATGAGCTGAAAAAGTTATTGACTGATTTTCCGGAGATTGAAGTAATTGATGAAGCATCAAATGCAGAGGAAGGTTTGCAAAAGATTGAAGCGTTGAACCCCGATCTGATTTTTTTTGACATTCAGATGCCGGGTAAAACAGGATTTGATTTGTTGAGTGAACTGGATCGTACTCCCGAAGTGATCTTTACAACTGCATACGATGAATATGCATTACGTGCTTTTGAAGTAAATGCTTTGGATTATTTGCTCAAACCTATCGAGCCCAAACGTTTGGCAGATGCAATACATAAACTGGATGAAGATGAAAAAGAACATATTGATGGTGAGCCAATTTCAGTTAACCGCAGCATGCTCAGTGAGAGTGACCAGGTATTTGTAAAGGACGGTGAACGTTGCTGGTTTGTAAAGTTGAGTGATATACGTTTGTTTGAAAGTGTAGGCAATTATGCCAAAGTTTATTTCGGTCCCAACAAACCACTCATCTTAAAATCATTGAATGCGCTGGAAGAGCGTTTGGATGAAAAAACTTTTTTCCGTGCCAACCGTAAACACATCGTCAACCTGCGGATGATTGAAAAGGTTGAACCTTATTTTAACGGCGGATTACTTTTAGAAATTCATGGCGGCGACAAAATTGAAGTGAGCCGCAGACAGGCAGTGAAGTTTAAAGAGATGATGAGTTTATAAATAATATTCATTACAGAGCTGATATTAAAAAAGACAATCAATTTGATTGTCTTTTTTAATTATAGAAAAACAATAATGAAAATAACATTCAATAAGAATCAAATCTTCACCGGCACACTATGTATGGCTGCTGCCATTTCTTTTATCAATGATGCATCTTTTTCAATTGCATTTCCAATCACAATTACATCAGCACCCGCTTTGCAATTGCGATAAGCTTTTTCAGGATCAGTGATTCCGCCACCAACAATTAACGGCACTTCAATTTTTTGTGCCACACTCTGTATCATACTTTCTGTTATTGCACGTTTAGCTCCACTGCCGGCATCCATATATATAACTTTCATGCCCAGCATTTCACCTGCCATAGCAGTGCACATAGCAATTTCATTTTTATCAGCCGGTAAAGGGCTTGCATTGCTGATATAAGAAACAGTAGTTGGCGCACCGCCATCAACCACCATATAACCGGTTGAAATAATTTCTAAACCGCTTTGCTTTACAAACGGTGCAGATATAACATGCTGTCCGATCAGTAATTCAGGATTACGTCCCGAGATAAGAGATAAATACAACAAGGCGTCTGCATACTTGCTTAATTGAGAAGGGCTGCCTGGAAATAAGATAACCGGAATATCACAAGCGGCTTTGATCAATTGCACCACTTCATCCAGCTGATTGGAGATGACTAAACTTCCCCCAACTAAAAAGTAATCAACCTTTGCATCAACCGATAACTTCACCAGTTGATCAATGGCTGCTGCATTTACTTTGTCGGGGTCTACAAGTACGGCAAATGATTTCTGTCCTTTCTCCTTCTTTTCCAGTAATTGTGTATAGATGCGATGCTTCATTCAGTAATTGTGCTTCATGCAAAAATGCAAAAAAATGTTTGAGGAGCAGCATAATCCTTGTTTTTTGTTTTCAGAACCCTGAAACTGCAAAATGGCCTCCTTTTACCCATTTAAAAATTACGCATATTTACTTCGTTTAGATTTGGGCGTTAGTGTCAATTTCGGTTGCTCCCGCTTTCAAATTCAATGATAGTAAGGCTAAGGGAAATGTTTTGAAACAGCCAACTATTTTTACCCTTTTCCAAATCTTTTTTTGGGGAAAACAAGCTATGCACACAAGAACTCAATACAGCAGTGCATTTACCCCTGATTTCCACATGCTGTTAATATTTAGAGCTTTGGATGTAGCTGTCGAAAAAATATTTTCGTATTCTGTCGCCTAACGATAGCACAACCAGAACTAACCCATTTAAACTTTCAGATCACATGGCCAGCAAACAAAAACAAGCGCAGGGGCTGCAGTTCAGCCGCCGTTTTACAAAAGAAGGGGTTTCTCCCTTTGATTTATTTGAATACGATTACCGTACATCTATTATCCGCAATCCTTCGGGTGAGATTGTGTTTGAGATGAACAATGTTGAAGTACCGAAACATTGGAGCCAGATTGCAACGGATATTCTTGCACAAAAATATTTTCGAAAGGCTGGTGTGCCACAGGCAGATGGTACATTAGGCAGAGAAGCATCTTCGAAACAGGTTGCTCACCGTATGGCCAATTGCTGGCGTGTATGGGGTGAACGTTACGATTATTTTGCATCTGAACAGGATGCACAGATATTTTATGAAGAGTTAGTGTATAGCATCTTAAACCAGTTATGTGTTCCTAACAGTCCGCAATGGTTTAATACCGGTTTGTATGAAAGCTATGGTATCAAAGGCAAACCACAGGGACATTATTTCGTTGATGCCAAAGATGGCGAATTAAAAAAATCTACTTCAGCTTACGAACGTCCTCAGCCACATGCCTGTTTTATATTGAGTGTAAATGATGACCTGGTGAATGATGGTGGCATCATGGACCTCTGGGTTCGTGAAGCAAGAATCTTTAAATATGGTTCAGGTGTTGGTACCAACTTTTCAACCATTCGTGGTGAAAGTGAAAAGTTAAGTGGTGGTGGTACTTCAAGTGGGTTGATGAGTTTCCTAAAAATAGGTGACCGTGCTGCAGGTGCAATAAAAAGTGGTGGCACTACACGCCGGGCTGCCAAAATGGTTT
>JANMOR010000738.1:0-3971 GCA_031369435.1 Chitinophagaceae bacterium | reverse complement strand
TGGGTGTAAAATAAAAATAGCAGGCCTCCTCATCTATAAAATGAGCAAGTACATATTCCGTCAATTGTTTGGCTGTTTCAAGATATACAGCATCAGAACTTATTTCCTGCAAAGCAATTAATGCCTGGATAAGAAATGCATAATCATCCAGAAATGCAGGAAATTTAGCAACTCCTTCTTTATAAACATGCAGCATGGATGCTTTGCTATCGTCTTTAAACACACGCAGCAAAAAAGACATATTATTAAGAGCAATAGTTCGGTATGCTTCCATTCCAAGCGCTGCAAAAGCTTTACTGTATGCAACATTCATCAAACTATTCCAGCTAAGGATAATTTTATCATCAAGCAATGGACGGATCCTTTTCTTTCTTTGCTGATGAAGTTGATCTAAACACTTCTTCATCTTCATTTCAAACGCAGTCAATTCTAAGCCATTTATCTTAGAAAACTCTTCAGCAGTTTTCAATGTCCTGGGAATGTTGACTTCTTCCCAATTTCCATGATCAGTTATATCATAGAATCTGCAAAACATATCAGCATCTTCTGTCAGTATTTCATCAACTTCAGCTTTCTTCCATGTATAATATTTTCCCTCCGCCCCTTCACTATCTGCATCAAGTGCTGAATAAAATCCATTTTCAGGAGAAGTCATTTCGTTTTCAATAAACCGAAGTGTTTCAATGATCGTTCTTTTATATTGCTCTTTTTTGGTGAGTTGATATGCTTCGCTCAATGCAATAACCAACAGTGCGTTATCATACAGCATTTTTTCAAAGTGAGGGGCCAGCCATTCTGTATCGGTACTGTAGCGGCAAAATCCACCACCTACATGATCATAAATTCCACCTTCATTCATCTTATCCAAACTTAAACAAGCTTGCGCCAATGCATCTTTATTTTGAGTAAAATGATAATACTGTAAAAGATAACGGATGGTAAATGTTTGAGGAAATTTAGGTGCGGTTCCAAAGCCACCCCACACCTGATCGGCTGTTTTCATACTGTTCAAAAACATTTCATCAGCATGTTTTTGCAAAAACAATTCTTCCTTTGGAATTTCAATTGTTGTTGGTTTTTGTAAGCCAAATGAATTGGCGTTTTTAAGATGTGCCAATAATTCATTTGCCTGCAATTCAATTTCTGCTCTTCGTTCGGTAAACGAATTGGTAATTCCCTGCAACACTTCTTTCCATGAAGCACGGTTATAAGCTTTTACCGGAGGAAAATAAGTGCCGCCATAAAATGGTTTGAGATCAGGTGTAAGAAAAAGATTCAATGGCCAGCCACCGCTGCCCGTCATGGCCTGTACTGCATCCATGTATAAATGATCAAGATCGGGTCGCTCTTCCCGATCAACTTTAATATTGATGAAATGCTCATTCATTAACAGGGCAGTAGTTTCATCTTCAAAACTTTCCCTTTCCATTACATGACACCAATGACAGGACGAATACCCAATGCTTATAAGTATGGGCTTGTCTTCCTGCTTTGCTCTTTGCAATGCTTCTTCACCCCAGGGATACCAATCCACAGGGTTATGTGCATGTTGTAATAAATAAGGACTGTTTTCCTTTGCCAGTCTGTTTGTATGCTGCATACTTGATTAAAAAAAGTAGAACAGCAAACGTACATTGTTTGTTGAAGAAAAAGAGAAAACTAAACTGGATGGGCTATTTAGCCTGTTGAGCAAGAAACTTATCCAAAGCAGAAACCATGCTTGGTGCCTGTGGATCGGGTGCTTTGATCTGTAATTTCAAACCCGCTTCCTCAACTGCTTTAAAAGTATTGACGCCAAATGCACCGATATAAGTTCCGTTCTGTTTATACTTGGGAAGATTTTCAAACAGGCTCTTAACACCGCTGGGTGTAAAGAAACAGATGATATCAAAATCGCCGGAAGTGATCAGTTCTTTTACATCATTGCTAATGGTTTTGTATAGGATAGGTATAGCAAATTCACAATTATTATTACGCAGCCAACTCATGATCTCGTTATCAAGGTTTTCACTGCATGGATATAAAAAACGTTCGTTGCCTTTGTGTTTGTTCACCACATCAAACAAACTTTTATTGGTACCATCTGCTCCGTAAAACACTTTGCGCTTTCGGTAAAGGATAAATTTTTGCAGGTATAAAGCAACGGCTTCGGTAATACAAAAATATTTTGTTTCCTGCGAAACAGCAATACGCATTTCTTCACAAACCCTGAAAAAATGATCAATCGCATTACGGCTTGTAAAAATGACTGCTGAATAAGCGGTAATATCAATTTTTTGTTTCCTGAAATCTTTTGAAGGGATGCCTTCTATACGTATAAACGGCTGGAACGACAATACAAGGTTGTATTTCCGTGCAAGGTCGTAATAAGGCGACTTTTCAGATTCGGGCCTTGGTTGAGCAATAAGGATATTTTTGATGGCCTTGTCTTTGTTTGACTTTAAACCGTTTTTTTCCATACGTGTTTTGGAAAATTTCTGCAAAGGTAAGTACAATTATTTATAAAAAACGTAGGGAAACCTTGTAAATAAGCAGCAGGGGTGCTATTTCAAAAGCAAGAAAAAAGATGAAAAAATGAAACCTCGCCAGCTTTAAATCAGCCTGAACGGGGCTGTAAGCCCTTAAAAATCTATATAAAAACATCCCTGTTATAAGAGCAAGTGAAATTGTAATGGCAATTGCGGCAAGTTTTTCTGAGGCAAAGGCTATCACCACAATAAATGGCAGAATAAGAATGCCAATGATCTTATTAATTAGGAAAACAATAAAGGAGTATGTTTCAGCAGCATTACGCATGGTGAACAGCCAGCCGCTGAATTGCAAAAAAAGATATTTACCCAAATACAAAAAAGCAATGATCAGCCCTGCAATTAAAGGGATCAGCAGCTCAGGTAATTGAATTGAAACTTTGAAGAATGACAACAGCAAATACACATATGTACCGGCAGCAGCTGCAAAGAAAATATTAAACAAAAGGGATTGTAATCCCGATTGAACCAATTGTTCCCTGATCTGGTTCACCCGTAAGGATGTTCTGAAAAACACTCTGAACAAATCCTTAAAGTATCGCTGATAGCTCAATCGCAATAAACCAAAAAACATACTAAGACCAAGAATGTAATAAAACAACCAATCCTTTTGTGTTGACTGTTTTTCTTTTTCAATAAAGAATTCAGGCTTTGTATAGAGCTTCAGCTTTACCATGCTTTTGAGAATATGATTCCGGGCTGAATCAAAAGAAGCTGTAAAAGGTATTTGCAAAACAGGCTTTGCTGAATCTTTTTTAACAACAACAGTTAAAGGAATGGCTAAACTGTCAACCGGTTTTTTAATAACAGTTGAATCCTGTGCAAAAACATCACAGCAAAAAAACAACAGGAAAAGAAGTATAGTTAAACGCATCTGGTTGAGAGCAAAAATATGCAAGCTATTATCATCACTCAGAAAAAGTTGACATACCCGAAATGAATTTTACTTTGCCGCAGATTAAAAGAAAGGTCGTTTCGCTTGCCTGCAGCAAATGCAATATTGAATATACCGGCCTTGGTTTCAAATGCAAGTCCCAGACCTATACCAAAAAAAGTATTGTTTGTATTGGCAAACTGGCTTTTATTACGAACCCATGCTCCATCTGTAAATGCATATAAATAACTGTTTAAACCAATAAGGATACGGTATTCAGCCGTTAGAACTGTATATGCTGAAGCAAAAATACTTTCTTCATCAAACCCCCGCAGCATACGAAACCCGCCGATCTGGAATAATTCATTTCGGAAAATGCGGGGGCTTTGAACCAACCCAACATTCACTGCTGTTTTCAATGTGGTTTGTTTCCCTGTTTTAAAAAATCTTGCAAAATTTCCTTTTAACCGGAAGGTGTATGCTTTTGTTCCCAATGAATCGTACAATGATTGAAAGTTAAACCCGGGGTTGTTGGGATCTTTTATATTGCTGATATTATTATTTGGGCG
>JANMOR010000727.1:0-2657 GCA_031369435.1 Chitinophagaceae bacterium | reverse complement strand
GTGATCTGAAATTTCCGGTTTCTCCCCGGTATTTTTAAAGCAGTAAAACAGAAAACAATGCCAGGAAAAAAACGTACATACCAGCCGTCGAAGCGTCGCAGAAAAACCACACATGGTTTCCGCAGACGTATGCAGGATGCTAATGGCCGCAAGGTATTAGCCAGCCGTCGTGCAAAAGGCCGTCATAAGCTTTCTATCAGCGATGAGCGTGGTCCAAAGAAATAAGTAAATATTTAATGAAGATATTCTGAGTCCCGGCATTTACAGTCGGGACTTTTTTTATGACCTGTATGGGTTAAAAAACAAAATCAACAACAGAGCATAACCGAAAGAATCTGGATTGATTTATAAATACATTTGATATTATTTTCAACTGATTGAAACAGTTCACACTTGGTAAAACAGAAAGGCTCAAAAGCCGGAAGCAAATTGAACAGTTGTTCAAAGAAGGAAAAACATTTACTGTTTCACCTTTGCGGATTTATTATGCAGTTAATACATCAACTGAACTTGCTTCTCCTTTACAGTTTGGAACAGCAGCAGGAACCAAATATTTTAAACATGCAGTAGACCGTAACCGTATTAAACGGTTGATAAGAGAAGCGTACAGGTTACAGAAAAATGATTTGCATGAACAATTGAAATTGAAAAACACAACCTTAAATGTTTTTTTTATTTATACAGGCAAAGAACTGCCAGAATATAAATTGATCTATGAATGTACGGGGATAGCTTTACAGAAATTATCAAAAATGACTGATGGACTTACTGAAAAAAATATTTAGTTTTCCTTTTATTGTATTGATCAGAATTTACCAGTTCGCCATCAGTCCTGTCATTGGGCCTAAATGCCGCTATACGCCCACCTGCAGTAATTATGGATTGGAAGCATTTAAAAAGTATGGCCCCATTAAAGGTTTTTGGTTAACTGTAAAACGTATCGGCAGATGCCATCCATGGGGCGGCAGCGGATATGACCCATTACCATGATCAGATTAAATAAGCCATCACTGCTTCATCGATATAATGATCTTTCGATTTTAAGTAAGTATATTTTTTCAATACTCCTTCATGATGAAAGCCTGCTTTGAGATAAAGCTGAATGGCTTTTGTGTTGCTGGTGGCAACCGTTAACTCAATGCGCAGAAAACCATTTTGTTTTGCGTACTCTTTTATTTCTTCCATCATTTGCAGGCCATAACCCTTGCCCGTATGTTCCGGATCAACAGCAAATCCTCCCAAATAAACAATGTGTTTATTCCTGTAATGTTGAGGAACAAGTTTAAACATGCCTATGGGCTCGCCATCAACTTCAAAAATATACAGCACACCTTTTTTTTCAAGTTCATCAAATACCAGGTGAAAATTTTCTGCAGTCATTACTTCATACAATAGAAATGGGTTTACCTGCGGATGCATGTACAGGTAAAACAGAAAATTAAAATCAGCATGTGTTGCTTTGCGGATCATATACCGTTTTTGAAGACGTCTAAATTACTTACTTTGCTCATCATAATCTACAATCAATGGCAAAAGAAAAGATCCGTTGCAGCTGGTGTTTAAAAGATGAACTGTATATGCAGTATCATGATGAAGAATGGGGAGTTCCGCAGCATGACGACAGGCATTTGTTTGAAATGCTTTGCCTGGAAGGTGCGCAGGCCGGGCTCAGCTGGTACATCATTCTCAATAAACGAACAACTTACCGGAAAGCATTCAACAATTTTGATGCAAAGAAAATGGCGAAATATGATGATGAAAAAGTAACTGCTTTATTGCAGGATGCAGGTATTGTGCGAAACCGCCTGAAAGTAAATGCGTTTATACAAAATGCAAAAGCATTTCTTGCTGTACAAAAAGAGTTTGGAAGTTTTGACAAATATATCTGGCAGTTTGTTGCTGGCAAACCAATTATAAACAAATTGAAAGGAATGGGTGAAGTGCCTGCTAAAACAGCGATCTCCGATGCTATGAGTAAAGATCTATTGAAGCGTGGATTTAAATTTGTTGGCTCCACCATTTGTTATGCGTTTATGCAGGCAACAGGCATGGTGGATGATCATATAGAAGGATGCTGGAAGAAAAGCCCCCAACCCCTAAAGGGGAGTAATAAAAAAACCGCTTCAAAAAATTGAAACGGTTTAAAATATTAAAAGTCCATTTAGAAATTTAGGGCTTAAATCTTTCAGCTACTTTGCTCCAGTTCACTACATTCCAGAAAGCAGCTAAATAATCAGCTCTGCGGTTTTGATATTTTAGGTAGTAAGCATGTTCCCAAACATCTGCACCAAGAACAGGAGTACCTTTTACTTCAGCCACATCCATTAATGGATTATCCTGGTTAGGAGTGGAACTAACTTCCAGTTTACCATCTTTTACAATCAACCAAGCCCAGCCACTACCGAAACGTGTCATACCTGCTGCTGCAAATTTTTCTTTGAATGCATCAAAGGAACTAAATGCTGCATTGATGGCATCGGCTAAAGCGCCTGTTGGTGCTCCACCTGCATTGGGTGCCAATGATTCCCAGAAAAAAGTATGGTTCCAGTGACCGCCACCGTTATTTCTAACCGCCGGCGAAATTTTTCCTGCCACTGCAACCAGTTCTTCTAACGATTTGCTTTCATGTTCTGTTCCTGCAACTGCTTTATTGAGAT
>JANMOR010000724.1:0-1616 GCA_031369435.1 Chitinophagaceae bacterium | reverse complement strand
TTTATTGTGCACGCTGACGTTCTTCTTCTGATCCCAATGTTCTTCTTCTTGCCTGCAGCACTTTGTTACTGCCAAACCTGTAAGTGAGGGTGAGATTTGCTACTCTTGTTTCACGGTAGGCTCTCCAGTATTCGATATAATTATTATAAGTGATGGTTGCTCTTGGAAGATTGGTCCAGAAAATATCTGTTACATTGAAACGCACCGTTCCTTTTCCTTTCCACAATGTTTTTTGTACCCCTGCACCAATGCCCCATTGCGGTTTTGTAACCATGAATCCATATTGTCCGCCTGAGTTATAGTTGGCATTGAGTTCTGCCGTCCAGCTTTTAGTCATTGTAAAAGTTTGATTAGTGCTGAGTGAGGCAACTGCTTTTCCGTTGTTCAGGGTTGTTCCACCAAGGTTGCCATTAAAATGATTATAAAAGATATTGGCGTTGTTCATCATGTTCCACCATTTGTTGATACGTACAGGAGCCGCCACTGTTAGTCCGATATAATCGGATGATTCAAGATTTACAGGGATCTGAACGGTTACATTATCATCGCTGGGCACATTGGGAAACACATCTTTGAAACGGGTGATGACAATATTCTGGTTGTTGTTTGTATGACTGTATCCTAATGTGAAGTTGATGTTCTTCAGGGTGTAATTCAATTCATAACTCCATGTAAATTGTGGTAACAAAGAGGGGTTGCCGGTTGCATACGTTGTTACATCAATTAAGAAGAGGAACGGATTGAGTTGAGAATAGTTGGGACGATCAATTCTCCTGCTCACAGAAACACCAATTGTTTGATTTTCTTTTATTTTATAGTTGAAGAAGGCGCTGGGGAAGAGTTGTGTGTAAGACGAATCCCATGTAATATTTCCTTTTACCTGTTTGGTTTTTACATTGGTATTTTCTGTTCGCAAGCCAATCTGCAGATCAACCTTTTTGTACTCTTTCTTAAAGTTGAGATACACCGCATTGATGTTTTCATCATAATAAAAATGATTGGTTTTGTTTACATCATCTTCAGGTGTGCCATTGCTCATATTATAAAACGGGCATCATTATCTGTTTTTACAAAACTGGTTTTAAATCCTGCTTCAATTTTTGATTTATTTTTCAACGGATGCACATAGTCTGCTTTAATGGTTGCCAGCTGCAGGCTACCTTCCTGGTAAGAATCAAGGATGTAATCGGGTTGAAGTTTTGTTCCGTTCAATTTATAATACTGCGTACTCACAGATGAAAAATTATCCGAACCGTAATATCCAAGATCCAAATCGGCAGTTAGCTCCTTACCCGTACTGTCGAAGCTGTGTTTGAGATTAAAATTTGCAACGGCATTTTTATTTTGATGTTTATTTCTTGTTTGGGTATTGAATGTAAAGAGCGGTTGCCTGTTCTGATCTATTACAACCGAGCTGTTGTTGTTAAAAGGTCGTACAGTATTGATATTACTGTTGAGTACAAATCCAATGATTGTTTTTTTCGATACAAAAAAATCGGCGCCAATCCGGAATGTATTCAACTCAAGTGGAATCTTGGTATAATTATCTTTTTCATCTTTTCCAGTGAATTGTCCATTTGTAAAAAAGTTACGGTCCAGTAACAGATGATTCAGAT
>JANMOR010000710.1:0-4937 GCA_031369435.1 Chitinophagaceae bacterium | reverse complement strand
TCTGTTTACGATAGAAAACACCGGCTGCAATTTTGGGGCGGTTGAGTTTTGAATTGGGGTTCAGGTCGCCAAAATAATGAGCCCCCCCAACATGAAGACCAAATTCACCTTCATGCCGATAGCCCTCATATTGTGCAATGACAAAGAGTGGGTTAACGAAAAAACAAGCAGTTAGTAAGCAAAAAATCAGTCTTTTCATCTATAAATTAATCTCAGAATTGTAATAACGCAAAATTCCGGGTTTTCATGTGTAATAGTTCATTTAAAATCATGTTCTGGGAACTGTTTGTAATGAGCTGTATTAAAATATGTAATCAAAACATCATTTCAGAAGCTTTGATCAGTTACGCCTGTCGAGCCCCCAGGATAATTTATTACGCAGGGTTTGTAAAAAATTATTTTCATTTAAACGTATTAAACTGATGCCAAAGGCTTCTTTCTTTACTGCCAGTTGAATGGTTTTATGAACAATTTCTTTTCTTGAATCAAGTGTACACAAAAAGCTGTCAGTTCTGCCTTCAATTTCAAAAGAGATCACATTGTTATCGGGTACTACTATGGGGCGAACATTTAAATTGTGTGGAGCAACAGGTGTAATGACAAAACTTCTTGAATCGGGAAACACAACCGGTCCGTTACAACTTAATGAATATCCTGTTGATCCAGTTGGTGTGGCTACGATCAAACCATCGGCCCAATAGCTGTTTAAAAATTCGCCGTTGAGATAAGTATGAATCTTTATCATTGATGAAGTATCTAACTTATGAATTGCAAATTCGTTCAATGCATAAGGTGTATCACCAAAGAGTGGAGTATTGCTTTCGAGATGAATCAAGGTTCTTTCATCTTCAACATAGGTATGATTTTTTAAAGAGGCTACAACTGTTTCAATAGCCTCTCTGCCAATACTTGCCAGGAAACCCAGGCGTCCGAAATTAATTCCCAGCAATGGAATTTTTTTATCTTGTACAAGGATAACGGTATCAAGCAGGGTGCCGTCTCCACCTAAACTGATCATGCATTCAAATGAACTATCCAGATCAGCTGATGAAGAAAAGAACCTTGGTTCCTGCATAAATGAAACCTGTTCTTTTATCTGATCATAAAATCCGCTATAGATAACAATGCTGATTTTGTTTGCTTCCAATTCATGAAAAAGGCGTTGGATATCTTCTTTCTGTTCTGTTTCAAAAACACGACTGTAAATAGCTACTTTCATCCGTTTATATTTATTGAATGTGGACGGGATTAAACTCTATAAAAATTGATGATGGGCAGGAGGACTAAAAGTCTCTCCGTATGTGTAAAAATAATCCCTTTTCGCCCAACTGGTTAAAGGAATATTCAAGGCGGGCAACAAAATCGTAATAACTTAATGCATCAATGCCGGCACCGTAGGTGTAGAGCATTTTGTTATTCAACATGCTATTGGTGTATTGAGGCAGGTGACTTACACCAATATCACCGTATGCTTTTATGATGATTTTAAACGGTATTTTTTTATACTTCTCGTTTTTAATAATAAAGGTGGGCACATTGATATTTAAAATCTCCTGTCGTATGGTGCCTTTAAAAATTCCTGCCTGTACGCCATCAATTACATAATACTCAAGCCCACGCAAAAACCAATCGCCATAACCCAATGCACCAAGATTATACATGGGTTGCTTAAATGGCACTTTGATCATATAATAACCAACAGCTGATGCAGATGTTTTTTTTGACAGTTGAAAAAACTTTCCTGCTTTTCCTGAAAACTGCCACATATTCATTCCTTTGGCGCCAAGTCCACGTTGAAAAAAAGTGCCGTTAAATGCAACTCCTTTCCATGGGTAAACAATATTATTAACGTTGAAATATTGATAATTATAAACAAACTCTCCAAATCGCTGCGCTGTTTTATTATCTGTAAAATAAGGCAGGTAACCTTTTAATGAATTTGCAGCAATGATCTGGTTAACGGTATCGGGTATTTTTTCACTTACATAATTGAGCCTGAACGTATGCCGGTTATTTACCCCTTTGCGGATGGTGAATCCTGCTTCTATTTTGAAGGTGGTTCGAACAAATTCATAGATCTCATTATTCGTTGATGGAAAAAATACCTGCCGGTTACTATCGGTTGCAAAAGTTAATTGTCTTGACTGTTTATAAAACACACCTGCTAAAAATCCATTTTCTAATTTTTTGTCGGCATAAGGCTGTTCATAAAAAACTGAATACTCTCTTGTATAGCCGTTGATGAAATTAAAATTAAGTTTATCTCTGCGGCCCGATACATTATCCCAGTTGAATTTTATACCATAGTTAACCCGTTCAAGACTTCTGTTTTGCTCAACAAGCCATTGATTCAAATTCCGGTCAACCAGTTTAAAATGTGGTGCGGGGAAAAAATACCAACGTTCCTTTACATCAAATACAATATCAATATAAGCTCCTTCCCAACCCGCAATGCGGGGAACAACTTCAAGAAACAATTGCGTGTTTAACATGTTATGCCTTGCTTCTTCTATTACCTCAATCAAAGTATTGCTCATCAACTTTGTTCCGGGTTTAAACGAAACTTCTCTTAAAGCAATATAATCTTTGGTTTTTTTATTGCCGGTAACAATTACAGAACGAATAATCATTTCTGATGAATCAGGGAACTGCGATACAATTTTTTTCAGGTTTTCCTTTGCTGTGTCAATTGTTAAAGAGGGTTGTGCAACAAGCAAGGTTATATTGGCGCCAAATACAAAAAATAAAAGGACTGTATAGTTGAACTTAGGTAGCATGTATTTATCAATAATCTTTTATGGGGCAATAAATATACCGTTTCTCATCGTAAACGAACGGATTCATGCTTTATCAAATGTTGAGATAGTTCATCAGGTGATCATAATTAACCTTCAGTTCCTCTTCTGACAGGTTTTCGCCGAAATACTGGATTACATTGTATTCATATCGTTCAAAAGAGGCAAGAATATCCTGGATATCGCTTTTATTTACTTTAATGGCTACCATTAACTCACCTGTTGATACATCTGTCCATGTATTAAGATGAATGATCTTTGCATTATTAGATTCTACAATGCGGCCTATTTCAGAAATATAAAAACTATTGGGCGACATTTGTAAAATCACAATGCCTCCGGGTATAGATGCAGAGTTGTAATGCGAAGATGCTTTCAATAATTCTTCTCTTGTAATAACACCCATCAATTCACCATCATCTTTTACTACAGGTAATAAGCTCAACTGTTGCTGGTGCATGATTTTCAAAGGCACCAGAAAAAAATCAATGGGGTTTACTTTTGCAGGGTTCCCAGGTTTAAGATAACGTTCAACCGTTTCGCTTTCTTCAACATCTTCCAACTCTTCTTCATGAACCAAGCCAATATATTTATGATTTTCCAGAACGGGTAATTCAGAAACATGATGATCCTGCATAAGCTCAAGTGCCAGGCGAACAGTATCGGTGGTTTGAAGGCTGGGTATGTGATTTGTTATAAGTTCGGCTGATGTCATTGACATGTTTATTTCATCCTTATGTTACAGGTACGGGCCTGCTTAGTTTTGTGAGGAATCCATTTAATATTTCATTAAACTCATCCGGCCGTTCCATCATAGGAGCATGTCCGCACAAATCAATTAAATGTAATTCCGAATTTGGAATAAGTTTGTTAAACTCTTTGCCAACAAATGGTGGGGTAATTGTGTCATTATTTCCCCAAATGAGCAAAGTGGGTGTTTGTATCTCTTTTAATTCATCACCCAAATTATTTCTGATTGCACTTTTTGCCAATGCAATTACTTTGATTGCTTTTATGCGTTGGTTCACAATTTCATATACCTCATCAACCAATTCCTTTGTTGCAACTGATGGGTCATAAAATGTGACCTCTGTTTTTTTCCTGATGTATTCATAATCGCCTCGTTTGGGATAGGTATCGCCCATTCCGTTTTCAAATAAACCTGAACTACCTGTTAAGATGAGTGACTTGATCCGTTCTGGATGTTTTAATACATGAACCAACCCAACATGACCACCCAGGGAATTGCCCAGCAGATGAATATCAGTATACCCTTTAAACTCAATAAACTTGTGAACATATTTTTCCAGCCCACCAACTGTTGTATGCAACAAATCAAGTTCAAACAATGGAAGCATTGGCACAACAACTTTGTTGCGTTTGCTGAAATAATCAATCAGGTCTTTAAAATTACTTAAAGCCCCGAAAAGACCATGCAAAAGCATCAGGGGTTCGCCTTCCCCTTCCTCTATATAACGGAATTTTCCTTCCTGTTTAATTTCGTAGTTCATGTACTGGCAGCAAAAAATTGTTCTTTGCTAAAATAGCTTATTTGAGTGAAAAATTGTAATTCAGTTGCAGATTCGTTGTATCAGGCAGATAGTTTGCCACTCAGCTTTTCGAAGAATTCCTGAAGCTCAGCAAAAACATTGCTGAAGATGGGAACGACTGTTCCAATTGTATCAATCACTTTCGGGCCCCAAGGTTGTATATATATGTAGGTTTTTGATTCTTCAATTGTTTGCGGAGTAAACAATTTTAATTGAGCTGCAAAAAACAACAGAACACTAAAGATGAGTGTATAAAGAATGATATACAATACAACGCCTGCTACTTTATTTATCCAACCAAGAAAAGCAAATTCAACTGCTTTTTCAATCAACTTTGCTCCCCATCTTACAACAAGTACAACCATGAAAAAAATGATTATGAAGGCGGCAACCGGCAACCATTTTGCATTGATATTTGTTGATTGTGCCAGCCAGCCTGCAACAACAGCACTTAACTTTAATGCTGCTGCAAGTCCCACGATCAATCCAACAATAGAGAACACGGCTATGATAAGGCCTTTCTGAAATCCCTGAAAAATGGCCATCACCACCAACACTTCAAAAATGATATCAATGATCAAATTATTTATTT
>JANMOR010000683.1:0-4302 GCA_031369435.1 Chitinophagaceae bacterium | reverse complement strand
GTAAACGGAGAATAATTAGTTTGTGAAAAAGATGCACGTTCTTTTGTACAGCTCTTTTGACTTTGCAAACCCTGCAATGAAAGCAGGCATGCAGCAAAAAGAAGTATTGAAAAAACCAGTAATCTCTTTTTCATATCTGTAGTTATTTATTTTTTTAAGATCAGTTCCTGCATCGATCCATAGTTTTCATAACTGCTGGTGATCACTTTGTCGCCGGGCTTCAATCCCTGGATCACTTCATAAAAATCAGGATTCTGGCGGCTGAGCTGAATGTCAACTTTGTAAGCGGTTTTTCCATTTTCACTTACCTTAAAAATCCAGTTGCCGCCTGTTTGCTGATAGAAACCACCTTTTGGTAAAAGAGTAGCTTGTGTTTCATCGCTCAATGCCAAACGGATTTGTAATGTTTGCCCACGACGGATTCCTTCAGGCACTCCATTCTCAAACTCCATATCAACCTGGAAACGGCCGGCAGTTACCTGTGTATAAACTTTTTTGATCTTGAGTTTATAATTTTTATTGGCCAATGTACATTCGCCCATCAGGCCAATAAAGATGCGGCTGATATAATGCTCATCCACATCAACTCTTACTTTATAACCATTGGTCACATCAATTTGTCCCAATCGTTCGCCTTTGTTTTTATTCTGACCAATTTCTGCATCCAATGAAGTTAACTGTCCATCAACAGGAGCCCGTACAACAAGATCGCCTACTTTTTTACGCATCAGCGCCAATGTATTTTTCATTTGCTGATAAGTTTCACTCATCTGCGTTGTTTGCAGTTTCATGGAAGTGCCATCCGACTTAATGATTTCTTCTGCCAGTTTTTTTCTGCGAATCTGGTAATCATATAAGTTCTTGCTTGACTCATATTCCTGTTTACCAATTACCTTCTCTTCGTATAATTTTTTATTGAGTTTATACAAACGCTCTGCTTCCACCAATGCATTGTCAACATCAGCCACCTGGTATTGACGGTTGATGGAGTTTTGCTCAGCGTTGTTCTTGCTGATCTGCATCTGGGTGATTACATTAAATACCTGTGTTTCCTGGTTGGCTAAACTTAATTCCAGGTCGGTATTGGATAAACGTAAGATGGGTTGACCTTTTTTCATAATGGCACCATCTTCCACATACTTTTCTTCTACCCGTCCGCCTTCTTGTGCATCGAGGTAAATGGTGGTAAGAGGTAATACAATGCCATTTACAGTAATGAATTCCTGGAAGGTTCCATTTTTAATTTCCATGATGGTAATACGTTCTGTATCTACATTCAAACGGCTCTTACCGGAGGTTAAATAGTAACTGAGCACAATTAATGTAATAAGCGCAACAATGCCTGTGATTGTAAGAATTCTCTTTTTCGACCATTTACTTTTTTCTATAACCCTGTCCATACTTTTTCTTTCAATTTAGTTTTCTTTCGCCTAAAAATCACCTCCCGCATTCAGGAGAGGTGATTCCAGTCAATACATGGGAACATTCACTGCAATGAGTTATGTGAATAGTGTGCCAGAGGACAACTGCATGATTTTCAATTGATATATCCAGTACTACGAAAAATACTGTACGATAATGTAACAACATGTGTACGGTTTTGATACAGTTTTGAAGTGCAGATTTATTTATTGCACTGGTTTAGCAAACATGATTTTATTTTACACAGCTTTTTTAGCTACCCCAACAACTGAACTATGAACTTGAAGAATGCACATATATTAATAGTAGATGATGATCCCGATGTATTAACGGCAGTAAAGCTGTTATTGAAAACAGAAGTAAAACGGGTTGATACAGAAAAGAACCCTGAGAATCTGCGCTGGCTCCTCTCTCAGCAACAGTACGATCTTATTTTACTGGATATGAATTTTACCAGCTCCATTAATACAGGGAATGAAGGAATTTTCTGGTTACGTAAGATCAAGGAACTGGCGGGCAAAACGGCAGTAATTATGATTACCGCTTATGGCGATATTGATTTAGCAGTAAGATCTTTAAAAGAAGGTGCTGCTGATTTTATTGTAAAACCCTGGCATAATGAAAAATTGCTATCTACCATTGAAGAGATACTAAAAAAGCAAAGTGTTGAAACAAATGCTGCACCTGTTGCAGTGGTTGCTGATAAAACATTGCTCGGGCAAAGCGATGCCATGCATGATGTGTTGATCAAAATGGAAAAGATTGCACCAACTGATGCAAACATTCTCATACTTGGTGAAAATGGTACAGGAAAGGATCTGATCGCACACGCCATTCACCAAAAATCAGCAAGGTCACAAAAACCTTTTATAAAAGTAGATGTGGGTTCACTTACTGAATCGCTTTTTGAAAGTGAATTGTTCGGTCATAAGAAAGGAGCATTTACTGATGCAAAGGAAGACAGGATGGGGCGGTTTGAAGCAGCTAATAACGGCACTTTGTTCCTCGATGAGATTGGAAATATTTCTTTGCAGCAGCAAGCCAAACTATTATCTGTCTTACAAAACCGGCTGGTAACAAGATTGGGAACCAATCAACCCATACCTATTAATATCCGCCTAATTTGTGCAACGAATTTGCCCATGAGCGAACTGGCGAATGAAAGTAAGTTCAGAAAAGATCTGATCTATCGCATTAACACGGTAGAAATGATTGTACCACCTTTGCGTAAACGAGGCGATGATATTATTTTACTGGCCAATCATTTTATACAGCAGTATTCCTTGAAGTATATGAAGGTGGCGGTGAAGCTTACAAAAGGAGCAACAGAAAAATTATGTCAATATCAATTCCCCGGTAATGTTAGAGAACTGCAATATATTATTGAACGTGCAGTAATCATGTGCGATAACGATGTGCTGGATGCGGATGATCTTATTTTTTCACCATTGGAATCTGCATTAGCAGAGAATAACGAACCGGCTGATTTTAATTTGAGTGCCATAGAAAAAAATGCCATTCTTAAAGTAATAGAAAAGCATCATGGCAATATTACCAAAGCCGCAAAAGAACTTGGATTAACAAGAACAGCTTTATACAGGAGGTTAAGTAAGTATGATATTTAAAAAATACCAATGGAGGATCGTCATACGGGTGATGCTGATGTTCCTGACCATCAGCACAGCTTCCTTTTTATTAGTAAAGGGATGGTATGCTTATTTGCTTATTGTTGGCCCGGTCATTATTTACCAGGTGTTTGATTTTTTCCGGTTTCATCAACATGCACAGGAAGAAGTGGAATCATTTGTAGAAGCTGTTCATTACCGTGACTTTTCAAGGTACTTCAATGTAAAGCAGGCCCCGCTTGAGTTACAGCCTTTGCGTAAAGGCTTTAACGAAATCAACAGCACTTTCAAAGTCATCAGTAAAGAAAAAGAAACGCAATACCAGTACCTGCAAAAAATACTGGAGTTGGTTGACACCGGTATTCTTTCATATGAATTAAAAACAGGTGATGTGGTGTGGATGAATGAGTCGTTGAAAAAAATGCTGGGCATTCCGTATTTAAAGACCATTCATTCATTAGACAAACGGGATACTGCACTCTATAAAGAAACAATGGAAGTAAAACCGGGCCAGAATAGAATTGTAAGTGTTACAAGAGATAATAATACATTTAAGATCGTTTTATCTGCAACAGGTTTTCAAACAGATGGGCAGGTTTATAAACTGGTTGCTTTTCAAAATGTAAATGAAGCACTGGAAGAAACGGAAGCAAAAGCCTGGCAAAAATTGCTGAGTGTAATGACGCATGAAATCATGAATTCCATTGCACCTATCTCATCGCTGGCCGATACATTAAAAAACCGTTTGCATACATCTTTAAAAGATGCAGGTGTGCAATCATCAGCTGTTGAAGACCTGGAAATAGGCATCAATACAATCAAAAGAAGAAGTGAAGGTTTGTTGAAGTTTGCTGAAACGTATCGTAATCTTAACAAGATTACACAGCCAAGCTTAAATAAAATTTATGTAAGAAATCTGTTCGAGAATATTTATCAGCTGATGCAACCAACACTGGAACAAAAGAACATTGAACTGGAGATTATTTTAAAGGAACCTGATCTTACTTTGGAGGTGGATCATAATTTAATTGAACAGGTACTGATCAATCTTGTACTCAATGCAATTGAAGCGGTAAGGGATAAAACGGAGCCAAGAATTACTTTAACAGCAATATCATCACAGAATAATAAGATCAGTTTAAAAGTAATTGATAATGGAAGTGGAATATCTCCTGAGCTGATGGATAAGATCTTTATTCCTTTCTTCAGCACAAGAAAAACAGGCAGCGGTATCGGGCTCAGTTTGTGCAAGCAG
>JANMOR010000678.1:0-2015 GCA_031369435.1 Chitinophagaceae bacterium | reverse complement strand
CATTACGATAACCGAACTTCTCTCCCATTTCTACTGCATCATCCCAGCTTTTACAAGCACTCTTCAATAAATAATCAGGACAATATTGTGCTTTAATACCAAGTGGTTTAATACTCAATCCTACATAAGCATCTTCAGCATCGTATGCAGCAGCACGGTGGTTACGCATTACACGCAACATATCTTCTGCATTTTCTTCATAGCGTGGAAAGGCACCGAGGTGTGAAGCCATTTCTGCAGATGTTTTATAGGAGATGCCCGTCATGATTGCAGTTAATGCCCCGGCAATACCACGTCCTTCTTCACTATCATATGGAATACCCATGACCATCAGCATCGATCCAAGATTGGCATAACCCAAACCCAATGTGCGGTAATCGTAAGAAAGTTGTGCTACTTCTTTTGATGGAAATTGTGCCATCAATACAGAGATCTCTAAAACGGTTGTCCATAAACGGCAAACATATTCAAAGCCCTGTACATCGAAAGTTTGTGTTGCTTCATCAAACAAGCGACGCAGGTTTACACTCGCCAGGTTACAGGCTGTGTTATCAAGGAACATATACTCACTGCAAGGGTTAGACGCATTGATACGTCCGCCTTTTGGTGAAGTATGCCATTCGTTGATGGTTGTATCGTATTGTGTACCCGGATCAGCACAACGCCATGCTGCATAAGCAATCTGGTTCCATACTTCCTGGGCAGGAATCTTTTTCATGGTGCGTCCGTCAGTTCTTGCTTTCAATTCCCAGTCTTCACCTTTTGCTAACTTATCAAAGAATTCATTCGGGATACGAACAGAGTTGTTGGAGTTTTGTCCACTTACTGTACGGTAAGCTTCACCTTCATAATCAGATGCATAACCTGCATTGATCAATGCTCCTACTTTCTTTTCTTCTTCCACTTTCCAGTTGATGAAGTCCATGATCTCCGGATGATCAAGATCTAAACAAACCATCTTGGCTGCACGACGTGTAGTACCACCACTTTTAATTGCACCTGCTGCTCTGTCACCAATTTTTAAAAAACTCATCAAGCCACTTGAAGTACCACCACCACTTAATTTTTCTCCTTCACCACGAAGATTAGAATAATTGGTACCAACACCCGAGCCATATTTAAAAATTCTTGCTTCCCGAACCCATAGGTCCATGATGCCACCATCATTTACCAAATCATCTTTTACACTTAATATAAAACAGGCATGAGGTTGCGGCCGTTCGTAGGCGGAAGTAGATTTTTCTAATTTCTCTGTTGTAGGATCAACAAAATAATGTCCCTGGGGGCCACCTGTAATTCCGTATGAGCTATGCAAACCTGTATTAAACCATTGTGGAGAGTTAGGTGCTGCTAATTGTCCAACTATGGTATAAACCAATTCGTCGTAAAAAATTTGTGCGTCTTTTGGTGTGGCGAAATAATCATATCTCTCGCCCCAAGATCTCCAGCAATGTGCCATACGGTGAGCAACTTGTTTGATGCTGGTTTCTGAACCTGTGCTGCCATCTGCTTGTGGCACACCTGCTTTTCTGAAATATTTTTGAGCCAATATATCCGTGGCTACTTGCGACCAAGTATTAGGAACTTCTACATCGTTCATTTCAAAAACCGCATCACCAGAAGGATTTCTGATTACTGAGGAACGCTTGTCATAGGTAAACAAACTATAAACATCTCTTCCCTCCTTACTAAAATAGCGGTCGAACTTTAAACCTTTTGTACCTTCCGTTGATGGATTGCTTGCGGATGTTTTTTTCATTTATGTGTTGAGTTTAATGTTGTGTGATTGTATGTGATAAAACCTTTGGGGGTTTTTCATCAAAAATAGTCTCTTAGGCTATATGCGTTAGCCAGAGTTTTCCACACCCTAATTTGTATGTTTTGTATGCGCTATTAAAATTGATGTATATAACTATTTATCAGTTATATACAAGTGTTGAAAACTTAAAACTTGAAATATTTTATCAAAAATTATGATTTATAAAATTTAATTTTTGAGGATTAGGTATTAACAA
>JANMOR010000617.1:0-7464 GCA_031369435.1 Chitinophagaceae bacterium | reverse complement strand
CCTGTTTGGGGTATCAGTATTCAGAATGAACCAATGGCTACACAGCGTTGGGAGTCTTGTATTTATACCGGGGAGGAAGAAAGAGATTTTTTAAAAAATCACTTAGGACCAACAATGGAAAAAGAAGGGCTGAAGGATAAGAAAATAATCGGATGGGATCATAACAGGGATTTATTGTTTCAACGTGCAAGTACATTGTTAAACGATCCGGATGCTGCAAAGTATTTATGGGGTATTGGGTTTCACTGGTATGAAACATGGAGTGGTGGCGAACCGATGTATGACAATGTGAAATTGGTGCATGAAGCATTCCCTGAAACCAATTTGTTATTTACTGAAGGTTGTAAAGAAAAGTTTGACCTGGCTAAAGTATACGATTGGGCACTTGGAGAAAAATACGGTGTTAATATGATCAATGATTTCAACAATGGAATGACAGGCTTCACCGACTGGAATATTTTACTCGATGAAACAGGCGGACCGAATCATGTTGGTAATTTTTGTTTTGCACCTGTACATGGAAATACAAAAACCGGGGAATTGATTTATACCAATGAATTCTATTACATCGGTCATTTTTCAAAATTTATTCAGCCCGGTGCAAAGAGGATCAGCAGCAGTGCAAGCCGCAGCCAGTTGTTAACTACTTCGTTCATCAATCCTGATGGCGCTATTGTAACAATTGTAATGAATAAAGGAAATACATTAACGCCATTTATATTATGGATTGATGGTAAAGCAGCAGAAGCTACTGCATTGCCACATTCTATCAATACTTATGTTATTAAATAGTTGTTGAGGGTAAATTAAATGAAATACAGCATTGCCATATTGTTCTTAGTGATTGTAATGATTGCTGGATGCAAAAAGAAAGATACAACTCCACCTGTTGTTGATCCTCCTAAATTCTTAAGCGTTACTTCTATTCAGTTAGATGGAACAACCTGGAGTAACCGGAAATATGGAGCAAAGAGACAGCCAATTATTAAAGTAAGGTTTTCTGAAAAAGTAAAACAAAGCACTGTTGCAACTGCATTAAAACTTGCAGATGTAAGTTCCGTTGCAGCATTACTCAACATCAGTTATGAAAACAGCGACTCCGTTATTGTTATTCAGCCATCAACTCCATTAACAGCATTGGCATTGTACAGGTTTACCATTGCATCTACATTGAAATCAGCAGCAGGAGGTGATTTTGTTTCAACGGTTGATCAGGATTTTATTACTCAGATCGATTCAACCAGGAAGTTTCCTGTTATCAGTGATGCTGCATTGCTCGACCTGGTGCAACAACAAACCTTTAAATATTTCTGGGATTTTGGTCATCCTGTAAGCGGGTTAGCAAGAGAGCGGAATACATCAGGAGAAACAGTTACGTCAGGTGGATCAGGATTTGGAGTGATGGCAATTGTTACTGGTATCAACAGAAATTTCATTACACGGGCACAAGGTCTTGCAAGAATGCAAACTATTGTTGCGTTTTTAAAAACCACCGCACAAAAATTTCATGGTGCTTTTCCGCACTGGTTAAATGGAACTACCGGTGTGGTGATTCCATTCAGTACAAAAGATAATGGTGCTGATTTAGTTGAAACATCTTATTTAATTGCAGGGCTTTTAACTGCAAGGCAATATTTTAATGGAGTAGATGTAGCCGAAACAAACCTGCGGAATGATATCAATGCTATTTATAATGGAGTGGAGTGGAGTTGGTTCCGCAAAGGAACTGAGAATGTATTGTACTGGCACTGGAGCCCCAACTATGGATGGGATATGAATCTGCCGATACGTGGATGGAATGAATGTTTGATCACTTATGTATTGGCTGCATCTTCAACTACTTTCCCGATCCCGTTGAGTGTTTATTCAAATGGATGGACTGGTAACACAGGATTCATCAATGGCAATTCTTATCTCGGCATACAATTGCCGCTGGGCACTGCTTATGGTGGACCCTTGTTTTTTTCTCATTATTCTTTTCTTGGCATCAACCCGAATGGATTAATTGACGGGTATGCCAATTATGCAACACAAACAAAAAACCACACACTTATTAATTATACATTTTGCGTTAACAACCCCAATGCAAATTTTGGTTATAGTGATTCATGCTGGGGATTAACAGCAAGTGATATATCCGGCGGTTATACAGCAAGCTCACCCACCAATGATGTTAGTGTAATTGCACCAACAGCTGCTATTTCATCCCTGCCTTACACACCTGTTGAAAGTATGAAGGCATTGAAATTTTTCTATTATGTGCTGGGCGATAAACTATGGAAGGAATATGGTTTTGTAGATGCGTTTTCATTAAAGCAGTTATGGTATGCCAATTCATTTTTAGCCATTGACCAGGGGCCCATCATTATTATGATTGAGAATTACAGAAGCGGATTGATCTGGAATTTATTTACGAGTTGCCCGGAAGTGAAAAATGGTATGCGATCCCTTAATTTCACTGCACCATATTTATAAACGATTGTATGAAGCAAGCTTCAATAGTATTACTTGTTTTATTTTTTTTAGTTCATGATTGTTTTGCACAGCAAAAAGTTGCAACTGTGTTTAACCCAATCAACCGGCCTAAGAATCTTTCAGACTCTGCATTACTTGAGCTTGTTCAAAAACAAACCTTCCGTTATTTCTGGGATTTTGCTCATCCTGTTTCAGGCATGTCAAGAGAAAGAAGCAATGCCAGCTTTGGTTATGGCAATGAAGTGGTAACAACAGGTGGTACAGGTTTTGGTATTATGAGTGTATTGGTTGCTGCTGAACGTAAATGGATCACAAGAGACACAGCAGCTAAGTTTTTGTTACGCATGGTGAAGTTTCTTTCAAGGGCAGATGCCTATCATGGTGTATTTGCACATTGGATGAATGGAGCAACAGGTAAAACAATTCCCTTCAGCAGGAAAGATGATGGCGCTGACCTGGTTGAATCTTCTTATTTATTTCAAGGGTTGCTTTGTGCACGACAATATTTTAATGGCGAAGCACAAATTGAAAGAGAATTACGCAACCGCATTAACTGGTTGTGGAATGATATTGAATGGAACTGGTTCACGAATGGCGGACAGGAAGTATTGTATTGGCATTGGAGCCCCAACAACGGATGGTCTATGAATTTTCCTGTGCGTGGGTTTAATGAATGTTTGATCATGTATGTGCTGGCAGCATCGGGCAGTAATGAAAAATATGCAGTAGGTTCAAATGTTTATCATCGTGGCTGGGCCGAAAGTAATTTCTTTAAAAATGGTAAAGAGTTTTATGGTATTAAACTACCATTGGGTTTTGATTATGGAGGGCCTTTGTTTTTTTCACAGTATTCATTTTTGGGATTAAATCCAACAGGATTAAAAGATCGTTATGCAAATTACTGGGAGCAAAACAAAAATCATACACTCATCAACAGGGAACATTGCATCCGCAACCCCAATCAATTCAAAGGTTATAGTGCTGATTGCTGGGGATTAACTGCCAGCGATACCTACAATGGTTATGCAGCACATTCACCAACTGAAGACCTGGGAACAATTTCACCAACTGCTGCGTTAAGTGCATTTCCCTATACGCCTGAGTATTCAATGCAGGCGTTAAAACATTTTTATTATCAACTCGGCGATAAGATATGGAGTGAGTATGGTTTTGTAGATGCATTTAATGAATCAAAGAACTGGGTTGCAAAAAGTCATCTGGCCATTGACCAGGGGCCCATTATAGTGATGATTGAAAATTATCGCAGCGGCTTGTTGTGGAAATTATTTATGAGTTGCCCGGAAGTGAAGAATGGGTTGAAAAAATTAAGTTTTACTGTTTCAAATTAAACAACTGAACCAACAATCGAACAGTATGAATAAATTTCTTTCATCTTCTCCGCTTTGGCAAACAGCCGGGCTTACATTGATCAGATGGATGCTGGGAGCTTTTCTCATCTTTCATGGCCTGGAAATTTTTAATGAAGCAAAAATGAATGAGTATCTCACATGGCCTCATTTCAAAAATGCATCTTATGGAAAAGGACTGGCCTATGCCGGTAAAGCTGCTGAACTCATAAGCGGAATTCTATTTGTATTGGGATTGTTCACAAGAATTGCTGCCTTGCTTGCAGCAGGTACAATGATCTATATTACATTCTTTCTAGGCAATGGTATTTTCTGGAACAATGATCAGCACCCGTTCTTATTTGTGTTGCTCTCAGCAGTTTTCTTTTTTAATGGCCCGGGTTCATTTAGTTTAGATTCGTTTTTCTTTAAAAAAGTCCGCAGATGAAAAAACAATACTTGTTTATATTCTTTATTCTGGTTTGTGTTTGTTCAAACGCTCAACAAAAAACGTATTGCAATCCCATCAACATCGATTATGGTTATACACCCATTCCCAACTTCAGTGAATGGGGCCGGCACCGTGCAACAGCTGATCCCGTAATTGTAAATTATAAAGGTGAATATTTTTTATTCAGCACCAATCAATGGGGGTACTGGCATAGCAGTGACATGCTCAACTGGAAATTTATTTCCAAAAAATTTCTTCGGCCATGGAATAAAGCCTATGATGAATTGTGTGCTCCGGCTGTTGGTATCATTGGCGATACCATGATTGTGTTTGGCTCAACCTATACCAGCAACTTTACTATCTGGATGAGCACTAACCCAAAAGCCAATGAATGGAAACCATTGGTTGATTCATTTGAAATTGGCGGATGGGACCCATCTTTTTTTACAGATGATGATGGTAAGTTATACATGTACAATGGCAGCAGTAATAAATTCCCGATGTATGGAATTGAGTTAAACAGAAATACATTGCAGCCTATTGGTACAAGAAAAGAAATGTATCTGCTTGAACCATGGCGTTATGGCTGGCAACGTTTTGGTGAACATATGGATAATACGTTTCTCGATCCGTTTATTGAAGGATCGCATATGACCAAGTATAAGAACAAATATTATTTGCAATACGGTGCACCCGGTACAGAGTTTAGTGGTTATGCTGATGGTTTATTGGTAGGCGATCATCCATTGGGACCTTTCACCGCAGTATCAGATCCTTTGAGTATAAAGCTTGGAGGTTTTGTAAGAGGAGCTGGTCATGGAGCTACGTTTATCGACAACAATAAAAACTACTGGCATATTTCTACAACTGTGATCTCTGTAAAAAATACATTCGAACGGAGGTTAGGTATTTGGCCAACTGGATTTGATGCAGACGGTACAATGTACTGCAATACTACCTTTGGTGATTATCCGCATTATCTTCCTTCAACGGCTACTTCTGCACCAAGCTATGGAACAAATGGCAAATCGCCTTACTTCACAGGTTGGATGTTGTTGAATTATAACAAACCTGTTCAGGTATCTTCTACATTGGGTGGTTATCATGCGAATCATGCCGTAGATGAACTGGCGAAAACTTACTGGAGTGCAACATCAGCAGATAAAGGCGAATGGATACAAACTGATCTGGGTACTGTTTCAACAGTAAATGCAGTACAGATCAACTATGCTGACCAGGATGTGAGTTTTCCAAAAGAAATGGATTCCATTTTCTTAGGTAAGACCATTGGATTGTTTCATCAATACAAACTGTATTATTCTCTTGATGGAAAAAAATGGAATGTATTAGTTGATAAAAGCAATAACAAAACAGATGTACCACATGAATATGTGGAGCTGCAAAAACCAGTGCAGGCAAGGTTTATACGTTTAGAGAATATTCATATGCCCACGGGAAAGTTCGCTATCAGCGGTCTCAGGGTATTTGGAAATGGAAATGGAGAAATACCTGATGCTGTAAAAAACTTTATTGTATTGCGTACAGAAAAAGACAAGCGCAGTGCGTTCATTAAATGGAGACCTGTTGATAAAGCATTTGCCTATCATATTTATTACGGAACAGAACCGGATAAATTATACACTAGCATTATGATTCATTCAAACAATGAATACTGGATGAAAACAATGGATTCGCAGAAGCCATATTTTTTCTGTATTGAATCCATCAATGAAAACGGCACAAGCAAACGTACTAAAGTCATAAAAGTTGATTAAGATGATAGCAAGAAAAATATTCAAAGTTGTAATGGTTGCTTTCCTGTTTGCAACAACTGTTCAGGCACAGGATACGCTTGCTCCTTTCTGGAAAGAAATAAAGGCCTTTAAACACCAGGATAGCACTCAGTTCCCTGCAAGCAACCAGATATTACTTATCGGCAGCTCTTCTTTTACACTTTGGAAAGATGTACAAACTTATTTTCCAAACTATCCTATTTTAAACAGGGCTTTCGGTGGTTCTACACTGGTCGATCTCATCCGTTACCGTTATGATGTGATCTATCCTTATCAACCCAAACAGATACTGATCTATTGTGGTGAAAATGATTTTGCTTCAAGTGATACCGTTACTGTTGATATGGTGGTAGAACGCTTTCAAACCTTTTTCAAACTGATCCGTGCAAAGTATAAGACAGTGCCCATTGTATATGTATCAATGAAACCAAGTCCCAGCCGGCTTCAACAGCTTCCAAAATATGTTGAAGGGAATAAACGCATTAAAAACTGGTTGGCAACAAAACCAAAAACAACATTTGTGAATGTGTATGATGCCATGCTTACAAAAGATGGAGTACCAATGCCTGATATTTTTAAAGAAGACAACCTGCACATGAATGCCAAGGGATATGCAATCTGGAAAAAAATATTAAAACCTGTATTACTTAAATAAAAATCATCTTGAAGATGAACCTGATTAAATTATCTGTTTTCATTTGTTCTTTCTTTACAATATTCAGTTGTAAAGAAGAATCTAAAGTTGCAGTAACTACGATAGCATTTGGCTCCTGTGGTAACCAGGACGATCCACAACCCGTATTGGGGTTAGCAGCTGCTGTTAAACCGGATGCATTTATTTTTCTTGGCGATAATATTTACGGTGATACAGATAATATGGATACGTTACGCAACAAGTATCAACGTTTAGGAGCTAAACAGGAGTATCAGCAACTCGTAGCAGCTTCTAAAATATTTGCCATTTGGGATGATCATGATTTTGGCCGTAACGATGCAGGTAAATACTATCCATATAAAAAAGAGTCCAAAGAAATTTTCCTGGAATTCTTTAAAGAACCTGCTGCCAGTGATCGTCGTAAACACGAAGGCATTTATTATACAGAGTATTTGCAGCAGGGAGATAAAACAATCCAGTTGATTTTGCTGGATGTGCGTACGTTTCGGAATAACGTATTAACATATGATTCAACAGCTAAATTACCAAGATCACATTATTTCTATCAGCCCGATTACAAACCTCACACATCAACCGATAGTACTTTGCTGGGTGAAGAACAATGGAAGTGGTTGAGCGAAGAATTGAAAAAACCAGCTGACCTGCGTTTGATCTGCAGCGGTTCACAGTTCAGCATTGAGTTTAACGGGTATGAAGCCTGGGCTAATTTCCCGCATGAGCAGC
>JANMOR010000592.1:0-2037 GCA_031369435.1 Chitinophagaceae bacterium | reverse complement strand
GGTCGGTTATATGCAGGCGCTGGCTTTGCACTTCCTGGCGTTCATCTTTTTGTGGATACAGCATTATCTGGTTGGCGCTGTCCCTCACAGGTTCTGCATAAGTGTACCTGGTAACATGGTGTATAATAAATCTTGGCATATTCTTTCCGGGCTTTACTAATTTATCAAAATGGAAAATCTATAATGAATGGCCGAAATATTTCCGGCTTAGTGCGTCACTGATTTCATACAGTGCATCTTTGGTATCATTTAAAAAATCATGCAGGCCTTCATCTATAATTGATTCTGCAGTTGAAAACTGGACATTGCTTCTTATTTTACCAATCATAAAATCAATTTGTTTAAAAGCATCTGCATTACCATCATTTTTTAATCTTTCAAAATAGCGCTGCAGCCTGCTGATGCAAAAGGTAACCGAGCGTGGAAAATTTGTATTCAGTATCACCTGCTCAATAACATTCCTGGCTTCAAAACCGCTCCGGTATGTTTTAAGATATAACTCGTAGCCGGAGATAGACAACAGCAAATACTTCCAGTAAGTGGTGTCGGTTGTTTTATCCACTTTATAATTATGATCGCTGAATTTTATATCGAGTATATCAATTGACTGGATGGTGCGTTCCAGGAATTTGCCAATATTAATGTAGGCATTTCCTTCACCCCTTGCCATGGTAACATCGGTTGTACCCATGTACAGCAACCCGTTTTTTAATAAGTTATCCAGCACTGTTACAGGGTCATCCCAACGCAAAGAATTTTCAAGCCCCGGATCTCTTACCGCATGAAAAAAATCATTGAGACATTGCCACATTTCTTTGGTGATATGATCCTGCACACTTCTGCCGTTTTCACGGGCATGGGTAACAATATTCAAAACAGAATTGGTATTGTCTTTTCCCATTACCATAAAATGCAGTACTGCACGTGAATCATGTGCCAGCGCTTTAATTTTATCTTCGGGTAAAAAGGTGAAAATTTTGAGTACGGGTTCCCATGAAAAATCCTGCATATCATCCTGCGATGCCGCATAATTTATTTTAAGTGTTCTTAAAATACCATCGGCCCGTTCCATGTAACGGCTCATCCAGTACAAACTATCTGCAACACGGCTTAGCATATGAAACTACAACCCCCTCCGCCCCCTAAAGGGGGAACTAAGGCAGGCTCTTTTTATTTTATAAGTGAATAATTTTTCATTTCAGTTTAAACATTCTTTTCAATAATTAAAAAAGACTTCAAAATTTTGTACTGCTGTCTTTAAGCCCCTTTAGGGGGTTTGGGGTTGGTTCCCCCTTTAGGGGGTCGCTCCTAATACCCATGTATCTTTACTTCCACCGCCCTGCGATGAGTTTACCACCAACGAACCTTCTCTTAGTGCAACCCTTGTTAATCCGCCAGGAACTATTTCAACACCATCAGGGCCACATAATGCATAAGGCCTTAAATCAACTCTTCTTGGCTGCAGTTTTCCATCCATATAACAGGGAACAGAAGACAGACTGATGATTGGTTGTGCAATAAAATTTCTTGGCGCCTTTACCACTTCAGCAAGATATTCTTCAATCTCTTTTTCAGATGCAGCACTACCCATCAGCATACCATAGCCGCCGCTTTCATTGGTTTTCTTAATCACCATCTCACGAACGTTCTTAAACACATATTCCATTTCTTCACTCTTGCCCAATTGATAAGTGGGAACATTTTTTAAAATCGGTTCTTCATTCAGGTAATATCTTATCATAGCGGGAACAAAAGTGTAAATCGCTTTATCATCTGCCACTCCGTTGCCTGCAGCATTTACGATGGCAACATTTCCCTTTCTGTAGGCGCTCATTATGCCTGCCACACCAAGAGTGCTTTCCGGGTTAAATACCAATGGGTCTAAAAAATCATCATCCACCCTGCGGTAAATAACATCTACCTGCTGCAGGCCGGCGGTGGTTTTCATAAACACTTTATGATTGTCCACCACCAAATCACTTCCTTCCACCAGCTCCACACCCATCAGCCTTGCTAATGTGGTATGTTCAAAATAAG
>JANMOR010000587.1:0-1931 GCA_031369435.1 Chitinophagaceae bacterium | reverse complement strand
ATTCTGAACTGATTGCCGGTATCAAAGGTCTTTCTGAAGAAACTACTACTGGTGTTCACCGTTTATATGAGCGTATGGCAAAAGGCACGTTACCAATGCCTGCAATTAACGTAAACGATTCTGTTACTAAATCAAAGTTTGATAATAAATATGGTTGCCAGGAAAGTTTGGTTGATGCAATTCGTCGTGCAACAGATGTAATGATGGCTGGTAAAGTTGCCGTGGTTGGCGGTTATGGTGATGTGGGTAAAGGTTCTGCCAACAGCTTACGCGGTGCAGGTGCAAGGGTTATTGTAACAGAGATTGATCCTATCTGCGCATTGCAGGCTGCTATGGATGGCTTTGAAGTAAAGCGTATGATTGATGCAGTTAAGGAAGCTGATATTGTTGTTACCGCTTCCGGTTGCCGCGACCTGATCACCGGTGCACATTTCAAACTGATGAAAGACAAAGCCATTGTTTGTAATATTGGCCACTTTGATATTGAAATTGATGTTGCCTGGTTAAATGATAACTATGGTGATACAAAAGATACCATTAAACCACAGGTTGATCTATACAATATTGATGGTAAAGACATCATCTTGTTAGCTGAAGGACGTTTGGTGAATTTGGGTTGTGCAACAGGACATCCAAGTTTTGTAATGAGCAATTCATTCAGCAACCAAACACTGGCACAAATTGAATTGTGGCAGAACCACAGCAAGTATGAAAACAAAGTGTACGTTCTTCCAAAACACCTGGATGAAAAAGTTGCACGTCTTCACCTTGCAAAAGTGGGCGCACAATTAGATGAACTTACTCCTGCGCAAAGCGAATACTTAGGTATTCCGCAGAATGGTCCTTTCAAATCTGATATGTATCGTTATTAATAAGAGTTGTAGTTTAATCGCTGCAAGCTGCAAGCAAAACCCGTTTCAACAGAAACGGGTTTTTGTTTTTTGTAATATTATCTTTAAAGTAAGAACATTATTATTATGTCAAACAACCGAAACCAACAAATAGCACAATGGATAATTGCAGTTATTGCATGGGCTGCACTTTTTCTTCAGCTTTACCTTCAGATTGTTAACCGTAAATCGGATATTCTGGAAGCGGTTATCCGTTATTTCAGCTATTTTACCATCTTAACCAATATACTGGTGGCTTTTTGTTTTACTTCTTTATTAATGAAAAACAACAAAGTCAACCATTTGTTTAATAACTCATCTGTACTCACAGCCATAACGGTTTATATTTTTATTGTTGGGTTGATTTATAATTTCATCCTGCGTTTCTTATGGAAACCAGAAGGGTTACAATTGATTGCCGATAATGTATTGCATGTAATTACTCCATTATTCACAACGATATACTGGTTTGTATATGTATCAACTGCTGATGTGAGCTGGCGGAACACACCCCGATGGATGCTGTATCCTTTTTTCTATTTAATATATGTAATGATCCGTGGGTCGTTCAGTAATTTTTATCCTTACTTTTTCATAGATGCAGGTGCATTAGGTTATGGCAAAGCATTGTTGAACGCAGTATATGTTACCTTTTGTTTTTTACTGGTTTCTCTAATAATGATCTGGCTTGGTAAAAAGAAGAGCGTTAAAACAAATATTCAGTCAAATTGAAAAAAGAACCCCTTCATTAGTGAAAGGGTTCTTTTTCTTTATCCGGCAAAAATATAACCGCATCCTTTTTCCTGTGCTCTTCCCAATGCCCAAACGCCTGAAGGCACTGGTTGAATACCTGGCAACATCCCAGCCAACCATTCTTTACGAACATCTTCTACATTCATCTTCATCATATCGGCTGCAACAGCTGAATAAACCCCAAAGGCTGCCTGGCAATAACAGAACATCACTCCTTCAGCCTGCAGATCATTAATGCCAAGTTGAATGGCACCAATACCAGGTATTTTAAAATCATCAGCTTTCGGC
>JANMOR010000556.1:0-3727 GCA_031369435.1 Chitinophagaceae bacterium | reverse complement strand
AAGAAAACAGAAACAAAACCGGGTGGTTAATTTCTTGCAGGGATAAAAACAAACGGGTTAATCAGTAATTAACCCGTTTCTTAGTTACACAACAATTACTGATGTTTTCACCAACCATTTTATAAAATAGCACATGCATTCATTATGAAAGAGCTGTTGCACAAACTGAGCATTGAAGCAGTCATCTTTGACCTGGATGGAACATTGATTGACAACAATGCATTCCATCTGCAATCATGGAAACAATATTTGAAAGATATTGGTAAACATATTTCAGAAGAAGCATACAAAGCGCATATCAACGGAAGAACCAATAAAGATGCTGTTGAATATATCTATGGCCGGCAAATGAGTGATGAAGAAGCAATGATCTATACCTTGCAAAAAGAAGAGATCTACAGATCCCTTTATCAACCTTTCATCAAACCCGTAAAGGGTTTAGTTCCGTTATTGGAAAAAATAAGTGCGTTAAATATGCCAATGGCTATTGCCACTTCAGGTATACAGGTGAATATTGATTTTATGTTCAGTCATATTCCTATTCAACATTATTTTAAAGCAATAGTAAACTCTGCACATATCAAAACAGGAAAACCCGATCCTGAAATTTATTTCAAAACGGCAGAACTCTTAAAAGTGAACCCCGAAAAATGTCTTGTGTTTGAAGATGCTGTTGTGGGAGTGCAGGCTGCAAAAGCTGCAGGCATGAAAGTTTTTGCCATTACTACAACACATACTGCAGATGAGTTAAAAGATGCAGACAGGATCATTGCTGAATATTCTTCTTTATTGACAATACAGTGAATGAAATAGTTATGAAAGCGATGTGCTCCAGGCTAATTTGTACACACCATCTTCACCCTTTACACAGGTAAACAAAAAGCTGGTAATAAAAGGCATGTTGAATTGTTCTTCCTTTTCAGCAAATCCAACTGTACCACTCAGGTAGATGGTGGATGATGCAGTTTCCAAAGCCTCCTGTGTTGACGGAACTTTCTGGTTGCCATAACCAATATCATAACGGCGGTAAGCCAGTTTTTCTACCAGGTTTTCGAGCAGATCGGGCTGGTCGAGTGTTGCGGTGATGTTGATTGAAGCTTTCATGATCGTTTGTTTAATGGTATATCAACTGATCCTTTCTTTTGTTACCTTTTTCTATACTATTGATGCTGCAACACTGAAAATGATTAATAAAGAAATGTGAAAGCTCAAAAGAACTTTACAGCCGGAAAGCTTGAATAATTTCTCCGCTACCGCACAGCCGCTTATTTTTGCATCTTTACAAGCTAAAAGAACCTTTTATACTATGTGTGGAATTGTAGCCTATATCGGAAGCAGGGAAGCGTACCCGGTCATCCTCAAAGGATTGAAACGTTTGGAATACCGTGGCTACGACAGCGCAGGCGTTGCATTGCTCAACGATGGAATGAAAGTGTACAAGAAAAAGGGGAAAGTTGCTGAGCTGGAAGAAGAAGTAATTGGCAAAGATCTCCATGGAAATATTGGTATTGGCCACACCCGCTGGGCTACACATGGTGAACCAAGCGATCACAACGCTCATCCCCATCTCTCAAAAAGTGGTAAGCTGGCAATGATACATAATGGCATTATTGAAAACTACGCCCCTATTAAAAAAGAATTAGTTAATAAAGGATATATTTTTCACAGCGACACCGACACCGAAGTGTTGCTGAACTTTATAGAAGATATTAAGACAAACAATAACTGTTCATTAGAAGAAGCCGTTCGCATTGCATTAAAACGTGTGGTGGGTGCCTATGTTATTATTTTACTCGATGAAGATAATCCTGACACATTGATCGCTGCAAGAAAAGGAAGCCCTTTGGTAATTGGTATTGGAAAGAATGAACACTTTTTAGCAAGTGATGCATCACCTATTATTGAATACACCAAAGATGTAGTGTATGTAAACGATTTTGAATTGGCAATTATTAAAGCCGGTGAATTGATCCTGAAAAATCTCGGTAATGAAAAGATCACACCATTTGTTCAGAAACTTGATCTTGAACTGGCTGCAATAGAAAAAGGTGGTTACGATCATTTCATGTTGAAAGAAATCAATGAACAACCGTTTACCATTTATGATTGTTTGCGTGGAAGATTGGATGTAGCAGCAGGCACCATTACAATGGCCGGTGTGCAGAACAATATTGAACAGTTAAAAAATGCCAATCGTATTGTGATCATTGCCTGCGGCACCAGCTGGCATGCAGGATTGGTTGCTGAATATATTATTGAAGAGCTGTGCCGTATTCCGGTTGAAGTAGAATATGCATCAGAGTTTCGTTATCGCAACCCGGTAGTAAACAAAGGCGATGTGATCATTGCCATTTCACAAAGTGGTGAAACAGCCGACACCATTGTTGCTATTGATAAAGCAAAAGAACAGGGTGCATTTATTTTTGGAGTTGTAAATGTAGTGGGCAGTTCTATTGCCCGTCTTTCACATGCGGGTGCATACACACATGCAGGTCCGGAGATTGGTGTGGCCAGTACCAAAGCTTTTACTGCACAGTTAGCGGTGTTAACCATGATCGCTTTAAAAATTGCACAGGAAAAAGGAACCATCAGTCACGAACGCTACATGCATTTGCTGAATGAATTACATGAGGTGCCTGAAAAAGTAAAACAGTTATTAGAAGCATCAGATAAAATAAAAGAGATAGCTGTAAAATATAAAGATGCCCGTGACTTTTTATATTTAGGCCGTGGATATAATTTTCCTGTAGCATTGGAAGGAGCTTTGAAGTTGAAAGAAATTACGTACATCCATGCTGAAGGTTATCCCGCAGCTGAAATGAAACATGGACCAATCGCCTTGGTTGATGAACATCTTCCTGTTGTTTTTGTTGCAACCAAAGATGCATACTATGATAAGATCGTCAGCAATATCCAGGAGATCAAAGCCCGCAAAGGAAAGGTGATTGCAGTAATAACAGAAAACGATGAAACCATTCCTGCCATGAGCAATGATATCATGGTTGTTCCTGAAGCAGATGAAATTGTTGCACCAATGCTGAGCACCATTCCATTGCAGCTTCTCTCTTATTATATGGGTGTTGCAAAAGGATTGGATGTTGATAAACCGAGAAATTTAGCAAAGAGTGTTACGGTAGAATAGAAAACAAGTTTTTAGTTTGTAGTTGATAGTTGTATAGACCTGGCCTGCATAATTTGACTCATCTACATTTATACAGGTTGACTGAAACTAAATAACTACAAACTAAAAACTACAAACTGAATTATGAACCCCATTATAAAGAAACCAATTGCTGAAATTGGTTACAATTTTATTCCGAAAGAATATCTTCCAAAGGGGAAGGATGAATACTATCTCCGCAATAAACAAAACCGCAGCGGCATCAAATACCGCAAGCTCACTGCACATGAAAAAGAAGTACTGATCAGGAACAGGAATACATCCGACAACTGGAACCAACTGCTTGTATCAGATTCTTTTAATCCGGAGCTGGTGCAGAATTGTAAATTTTTCGGGTTGGTTCGTATTGCTAAATTAGAACCTTATACACTTGAATTTCATGCTGTAAAATTGCCGGTTGGTTTATACAACAGTACCATCATCAGTTGCGACTTTGGTGATAATGTTGTCATTGATAATGTAAATTATTTATCGCATTACATCATTGGTAACGAAGTAATCATTACCAATGTGCATGAAATGGGCACGACTGATTATGCAAAATTT